>JAZBPM010000408.1:0-3973 GCA_036351615.1 Desulfofustis sp. | reverse complement strand
CGTTCGGGTTCGTACCCGTAGTCTTCAAGAACTTCTGTGATCATATCTGCTCGGGCCAACGTTTTGTAATTACCATCCAGGTAATGACATTCACCGAGGTGTCAGCCGAGCACCATCACCCCGTCGGCCCCCTGTTCGAGGGCCTTGGTGACGAATTCCGGATGGACCATGCCCGAACACATGACCCTGATGATCCGGACGTTGGCCGGATACTGCATCCTGGCGGTACCGGCGAGATCAGCCGCCGCATAGGAGCACCAGTTGCAGCAGAATGCTATGATTTTCGGTTCAAAACTCATTGCGCTACTCCTTTGAGATAGTCGTGCATGTATCTGTTCAACCGGCCGATCAGATGGCAAGCGCCGCCTCGATCTGACTGCTGATCTGCTCCATGGTAAAGCCCTGGACGACAACGCCGCGCTTCGGACAGGTGCCCTGGCAGAGACCGCATCCTTTGCACTGTGCTTTATTTACCCGGATATACCGGTGCGGCTGCCCGGCTTCATCTGCTTCACCTTCCACCAACTCGATGGCGTGATACGGGCAGACATCGATGCACAATGCGCAGCCGTCGCAATAGCGCAGATCGGGCTCGGCCTTCACCGCATCGAGGTTGACCGCCGAGCGTGACAGCAGGGTCGCCGCCCGGCCGGAGGCGGCCAGGGCCTGAGCCACCGACTCCTCGACCGGTTTCGGGTAATGGGCCAGACCGGCAACGAACAGGCCGTCATTGGCAAAATCGACCGGCCGCAGCTTGGCGTGAGCTTCCTGGAAAAAACCGTCGCCGTCGATCGATACCTTGTAGATCTTATTGAGTTTCTCGGCATCGGGATTGGCAACGATCGCCGTGGCGAGCACGACCATGTCGGCCTTTATGCGGAGCGGCCGATGGAGGACGTGATCCCAGACACCGACATTGACCTGTTTATGCTCCACCTCTACCGTCGGCTTGCCGTGCGTCTCGTAATTGATGAAGATAACACCGAGTTCGCGTGCCTTTTTGTAGAGCGTTTCCCGCTGACCATAGGTCCGCATGTCGCGGTAGAGGATGTAGACCATTCGCGAGGCATCTTCCTGCTTGAGATCGATGGCCGACTGAACGGAATGGGTGCAACAGACCTTGGAGCAGTACATCCGGTCACCCTCACGTGATCCGACACACTGGATAAAAACCACGGTCTTGGCCTTGGCCGCGTGCTGCTCCTTGAGCTTGAAGAGCCGGTCAAACTCGAGTGCGGTGACCACGTTCGGAATCCTGCCATAACCGTATTCCTTCGGGCGCAGAGCGCGACCACCGGTGGCCACGACGCCGACACCGTGATCGATGGTCTTGGTCAGGCCGTCCCGGGTGGCGATGGTCGTCGAGAAGTTGCCGACGAATCCCTCCGCCTGGCGGACTTCAAATCCTTTGTGGATGATGATCCGCTCGTTCTTCTGGACCTGGTCAATCAGTTTTTTGGCCCGATCCTGAATCGATTCTCCGGACCAAGTGTGGCCGAGATAGACGGCGTTGCCGCCGAGAGACTCGGTCTTTTCGACCAGATGCACCTCGAAGCCCTGTTCGGCCATGTTCAGGGCCGCCGCCATCCCGGCGATACCGCCGCCGATGACCAGCCCTTTCTGGGTGATCGGTACCGAAATCGGCTGCAGGGACACCTGCCGGGCGACTTTGGCCACGGCCATCCGCACCAAGTCCTTGGCCTTGGCGGTGGCGGTCTTGGGGTCGGCAGAGTGGACCCAGGAATTCTGATTCCTGATATTGGCCATCTCGACCAGGTACTCGTTCAGGCCGGCGGCCTTCAAGGTCTCCCGGAACAGCGGCTCATGGGTCCGCGGCGTGCAAGCGGCAACCACCACCCGGTTGAGTCCTTTTGCCTTGATGGTCTGAACCATCTGTTCCTGGGTATCCTGGGAGCAACTGAATAAATTGCGTTCGGTATGCACTACCCCGGGCAGGGTCTGAGCATAATCGGCAACCGCTTCGACATCGACGACTCCGGCGATATTGGAGCCGCAGTGACAGACAAAGACGCCGATCTTCTCTTCCTCGTCGATCACGTCCCGTTCCTGCGGGAACGTCTTTTCCTGACTCAGCTGGCCGCGAGCCGGAGCGAGCACGTCGGCAACCGCCGCGGCCGCCGCCGAACCTTCCATCACCGACTGCGGGATATCTTTCGGTCCGGCAAAGGCGCCGCAGGTGAAAATTCCCTTTTTCGAGGTCGAAACCGGCGAAAAATCAGAGGTTGCGGCAAACCGATCGTTGGTCAGTCTGACCCCGGTCAGATCGGCAAGTGCCTTGATATGATCAGGGATCTGCAGGCCCACGGAGAGTACCACCAGATCGAAATACTCCTCGACCTGCCGTCCTTCCTCGTTGATGTAGTGGAGCCGCAGATCGCCGCTGTCGCCTTCCGGCTCAACCCCATGCACGCGGCAGCGGACGAAACGGACGCCCGATTCGTCTTTGGCCCGCTGGTAATAGCGATCGAAATCCTTGCCATGGGTCCGCATGTCCATCATAAAGATGGAAGTACGCAGTCCCGGCACGTGATCTTTCGCCATCACCGCTTCCTTGATGGCATACATGCAGCAGACCGACGAACAATAGGCATTGCCGCATTTATTCTCATCGCGGCTGCCGACGCATTGCAGAAACGCGACCTTGGTGATCTCTTTACCGTCCGACGGTCTGATCAGATGCCCTTCGGTCGGCCCGGAGGCGGACAGGTACCGCTCGAACTGCATCGCGGTGACCACGTTGGGATACCGGCCATAGCCCCAGACACCGGCTGCCGACGGATCAAAAGTCTCGAAACCCGGTGACAGGATAACGGCACCGACGTTGATCTGATGGATCTTCTCGGTATCGTCGAAATTTATCGCCCCGGCCGGACAAACCTTTTCACAGAAACCACAGGCGCCGGCTTTCTTGAAGCGGATACAGTTGTCGGCATCGATCTGGTACTTCAGCGGCACCGCCTGTGCGTACTTGACATAGATTGCCTTGCGTTTGCCGGTGGCCGCATCATACTCGCTGTCCACCTTCTTCGGACATTTCGCCGCACACTCGCCGCAGGCGATACACTTGTCCATATCCACGTAGCGTGGATGTTCTTTCACCGTAACCTGAAAGTCACCGACATCACCTGAGATACCGGCGATTTCACTGAGCGTCATCAACTTGATATTTAAGTGCCGACCGCACTCAACCAGTTTTGGCGCGATAATTCACATCGAGCAGTCGTTGGTCGGGAAGGTCTTGTCCAATTGGGCCATGGCGCCACCGATGGCGCCGGATCGTTCCACCAGGTAGACGAAGTATCCGGAATCGGCAAGATCCAGAGCTGCCTGCATACCGGTGATTCCGCCACCGACGATCATCACCGAGCCGACTTTTTGCGTGTCCAGCATGATAGATGTCTCCTTTTCAGAAAGTGCATGTGTGCCCCGGGTAATGGACCACCACATACATGTTAAATCGATTTCTCGTGAACGGCCAGATCACTCGTCGCCGCCTACTGCGCCTCGGTTTCAGAGGACTGCTCAGCAGCCTCGGCTCCCTCGCCCGGCTGGACCAGGGAATCGGCAACCAGTTCCCAGAGGTACTTGACCTCGATGCCGAGATCGTACTCGTTGTTGAGCGACTTGAGCAGCTGGTCACGGCAGTTATGGCACGGCGCAATAACCAGGTGCGCCTCCGTCTCTCTGATCTGGCGCGCCTTGATGCGGCCGTAGAAGACCCGTTCCGGGGCAAACGGCATGGCCCAGGCGCCGCCGCCGGCACCGCAGCAGTAGTTGGATTCGCGATTGGGCTCCATATCCCTGAAGTCGGGACAACAGAGCTTGGTGATGATGCGGCCTTCCTCGTAGTACGCCTTGCCGAAGGCCTTCTCGGATTTTCGCCCGTAATTGCAGGGATCGTGATAAGTTGCCCGCATCGGGTGTTTGCTGTTGTCGAGCTTGATCTTGCCCT
>JAZBPM010000407.1:0-4700 GCA_036351615.1 Desulfofustis sp. | reverse complement strand
CGAGACCCACCTCGTCGGCCAGCAGGTAGCGCACTCGGTCCCCGGAGATGGCCCGAGACAAGGCGTGGATCTGGTGCGGCAGCGGAATGACATTGGACTCCATAGGAGCCAGCAGCACATGGCCCTCGGTGGCGCTGGTGGAACCTTCGAGCACCTCGGCTACCTTGGCTGCGGCGGCCACATAGGCAATGCGCCCGGCCTCGATCTCCGGCTGCAGGTCGGCATTCAGCGGCCGCAAAGCGGAGCGGGGCACGCGCACCACCGCGTCCTGGTTCGGCAACCAGACACGGCACACCGTCTGCCCCCACAAGGTCTGTTCTTCGATGACCCTGCAGGCGCTGTTATGAACGGTGCTGTATTGCCAAAGCGACTCCATCCGCTAATTATCGTCTACTTTGATCTGTTGCCTGTTGAATTTTGAATGCAACGGAGCCGACCTTGGCCATCTCCAGCCGAACTTCAGGGCTTGAGAGGTCATGCGTCTTCCTCCTCGGCCGAACGCGATGCTGCTTTCGCTTCGAGGCTCGCCACCAATGGCGCAGCCCATGGGTAAGCCTTTAAGGTATCGACAGCGTTTTCCAAATCATCCCGGTCCACCCAATCTTTTGGGGCACCTGCGTCAACTGACGCAGAAATCTCCGCTATGAGTTGATCCTGTAGTTCCTGTTGCAGATGATCGATAGCAGAGAGGACTCGACCCAAATGCCGATCCTTAACTCGGATTTGGTTATTCTCGTTGGTGAACGATTCCATGGCGATCCCGCGAACAACATGAAACGGCCAGGATCTGCCATCTTGGGAAATCTTCTCGAGAAATTCATTGGCCGACCCAGCCGTACCTTCACCTGCCTGAAGCAAATTTCGACCTAAATTCACCTGTTGATTCTCATCGAGCTCAGCAGCTTGGTCTGGTCCCTTAGAAACGATCAGGTCGATAGCTGGATTCTGCACATACCAGTTGTGGGATTTCATCGCATCGATCAGTTTCCCGTAGCAAGTCTTTGTGCTAAGTCCTGCGGACCTAATCGCGCTCGATGGCATTTCCGAGACGTGTTCAACAAACCGCTCCTGCTGTCGCATGGTCAACGCGCCATTGATACTGAGTCGTTCAAGATGAGCAAGAACACTGGCTCGCGTGGCCGATTCGGCGATAATCGCACCAACCAACGAGTCCTGTGCTCGCTTTCCTATCTCTTTGAATATGTGAGCGATGCTGCATACCCGCATCAGTATTTTCGGAAATCTACTCGACCTGTCATGCCAATCATCGCGGGAGAAAACATCGACACCTACTTCGGTTAACATGGTGCGAGAGAACCAAGTCCCTCGGCGAAAGAAGATTGCCATGGATGAATCGTCGGAAAATTTTTCCAGCTCCTCCCAATAATTATCGAGCAGCCAACCATGTATGCTTTCGTCAAGCCGTGGAAGAATATCCTTGGTGAACGCCACCACAGCGGTTTGTTTATCATCGAGAAAATTTGGTTCTTCCAGGATGCTTTTGAGTAGTTGCTTGCCAAAGCCATGTCGCAGATTGACAGGCTTAGACAGGACATGCTCAACAACCACGGCCGCAGCGTGTGAGACCTGCTCGTGTGATGGAGCTTCCTCGTAAGGGTGGCCATATAGACAGCGCATTTCATAGATATGGTTGAGAACGGTATGGCCAGAATCAGAAACGAAGCCGTACTCGTGAGCTTTCATCAACACGAATTTATCTACGGCTTTATGCTCTTTTTCCTTATTTTCGATCTCCCCAACGATCTTGCCCGCAGCGCCATCCCTTTTTTGTGCTTCCCGGAAGCGCCGCTTCAACGATTCCGCACAGGACAGCCATATCATCACGTAGGCGGCGCGGAGCGCCCCCGCCTTTGCTGCCTCTACCGCATCATCGAATAGTGGGCGGTCTTCTGCGGCAAGGATGTTGTGCGCAAAATCACTGAGGTCCACCGGAGCAGACATACTTATTCGCCTCCCATTCGTGTTACCGCCTGGTCGTACCACATGAGCAGCTTGGGATCTTCTTCCAGGACGTTGTTGGGGATCTTGTCGGCCACGGCGACGATGACGGCGTAGTCGCGCTCCTGCCAGGCTTTCTTGAATCCGGCGCGGACAGCCTCCAGGCGGAAGATCTTGAGTTTCTTTTTGACTTCTTTGTATTCCTCGAACTCCTTGAGCAGCGCCTTCTCGCGCAGTTTCTCCAGGTCGCCCGCCTTGTTGGGATCGGGCACGTACCAGCGGTCGCGGGCCTTGGCGACCAAGGTCGGATCATCCTTGGGCAGGTTCCGCAGTTCCTTCCAGTTGGTGGAGAGGTAGGCGTGGATCTGCTCGGGCACCAGGCCTTTGCCGTCGTAGCAGAGGAAGTTCTGGTTAAGCAGTTCGCGCAAATCGAGCTGCGCCTCGTTCTTGCTCCAGCCGCCGAGCTGTTGCATGAACTGGGGATTGATGGCGGAGGAGGTCTGCGGCTTCTCCTTAATGAGTTGGCGGAGCCACTGGATGGCGGACGCCTCGTCGGAGACGAACATCGAAAGCTGCTGTGGCGCTCCGGACGTCATCTTCTTGCGGTCGTATTCGGCCACCTGATCTGGCAGAAAATACATGCCATCCCTCTCGCTGAACCGTTGAGCAAGACCGATCTGGAACTCCTGGCTGGAGATCGGTACGGGGTAGCCCTTCCGCACGTAGAATGCAATCATCTGGTCGAACAGGATGCGAGGGTCGCGCTCGGGGACGAAAAGCATTAGTGTCCCCTGGCGCTTGGTCACCGGCAGATACTTTAAGTGCGTAAGGACAAAGTGCCACACACCTTCTTCGGTTTGCGCCTCCTTCTGGAAGCGCTCCTCAAAACCACCATTGGGTTTATATGCCGAGATGACGAGGTCTTGTTTGACGGCTGTAGGGGTGGTGTACGCCTTGAAACTTCCTTGCTTTTTATCGAGCGCAGAAACGTTCGCAACTACAAAACCAGCTTCCGTCAATGCCGTTTGAATGTTGTTCCAAACAGACGCTTTGGTATTTGAAAACTCAACCGTCATCCAATGGCCGGGTTTCAATACTCGATGGGCTTCAGAAAATGCTTTCGTCATCAACTCGCGATACTCAGGTAAGCCCTTAGCCTGGACCGAATTTTCGATAGCTTCGGTTGTTATGTTTGTTGTCGTTCCCAGCCATGGTTCCCAAAGGGTGTTGAGCTCTGAGTAGTTAATGTTGGAGCCAAAAGGCGGATCTATGAACAGGTAGTCGATTGACTCATCTGTTATAACAGACGATGATGTGGTGCTTTTTGTTTCGATAATACAATTTGATGGGTCTGCATCAAATGAAAATTTCAAAGAACGAATTCTCGAAGTTAGGCTATGGAAAACAGAGACTTCTGGGTTTGTACTGGAGACATAGAGCGTACCCTTTGTCCCTGCATTGATGAAGCCGCCACCTCCATGGAAAAAGTATGAGAAAGCAATGCTTGCCATCTTTGAGAGGGCTCGTTGACTGGCAGTAAATAAAAAAGGAAATCTAGGTCCCGCCTTAATTAATCGGTCCCAACACGCTGCCAATATCCATAAATTGCGTCTTGTGTAGAACTGATGTGCATAATCAAAACCATGCGAAAGCTTTGGCTGCTTAGTGTTGAAACCTTCAGGCAACTCAAACATTGGAACCCAATATGGAATTTCGCTAGACTCAATTTTTTGTACCAATTCAAGATCAATGGAGTCAGGCTTCTTTTGGTATTTCTTACCTTGAACAGTATAATTAATAATGACAGGAACCTGCTTTGCTTGCCTGACGGATTTTTTCAGAAACAAATCAAATTTTGTTGTCCATGCTCGCTCAAGGTTTCGCTTGTTTAGATTTGCCGAGCAGTTAGGGCAAGGAAAGCCATCGAGGACTTTACCCGCATCTCGATCTAATGAGTGCTCCCAATAAACTACCTCCTCGGCGCATTCTGGGCACATGAATACATCGGACCAAACCGTATAGTTGATCTTCCCTTTGGTTTTTCCATCCGTATGGAGTGTCGCATACATCCATCCGCATTCCCTCTCGACTTCCTTGAGAATGCGCGTCGCTTCATTCTCGAACGCCGCGACATCAACTGGCGTGTTGTAGTTGTAAGCAATAAAAGTTGCCGCAGGTGAAAGATCGTTCAATACAGCCCTACGCACGCCCAGCTTCGAAAACGGCCACCACAGTTTTTTTCCATCTCCGTCTATTTCTTCCTGCAGAATGGCCCCGTCCGGCTTTACCTGGTAACCAAGGGACATGACCACTTCGCGATCACCACACATTTGCGCAGCCACACCCGTCATACCGGTGCCACAGAAGCCGTCGAACACGATGTCGCCCGGCTGCGTGTAGTGGAGGATGTAGCGCATGATGGCCTTGTGCGGCACCTTGGTATGGTAGGAGTGCGCGTTGTAGATCGGGTCGTTTTTCCCCTCGCTCACGTCGGCCGCAAAAGGCTCACGGTGGTAGTGATAGCGCCCAGGCTGCTCCGGCTTCTGCGCCTCCCACTCGGCGATGAAGTCAGCGATCCACGGGTTCGGGCAGGCGGTGTAATACGGCGGATCACTCAAATTTAGGATGTCCTCGTCGCTGCCGATGGGAAAGCCTTCGATCTTGCGGAACTCCGGGTCCTGCAGCTTCTTGCGCAGCTCCTCGGTAAAGTGGGCGCGGCGTGCCTCGGCGCTCTCGAAGGT
>JAZBPM010000406.1:0-4719 GCA_036351615.1 Desulfofustis sp. | reverse complement strand
TTTTCTGTGAACGTCGGGTCGCTACTCGTCGCCGTCAGGGTAGGCGGATCGTTCACCGGCGTGACGCTGACCTGGGCCGTGACAGGGGTTGTCGAGACGGCTCCGCTGTTGTCCTGGGCGACCACCGCAAAGGCATCCAGCGTGCCGTTGTCATTCGAGGCCGGCGTCCAGTAGGCGTTGTTCACGGCGTCGATCGTGTCGTTGCTTCCGGAAACAAATGGGGTCGCAGAAGCGGCATCTACCCCGATCTTTAGCGAACCGCTTGTCACCGACTGCACCACGAAGGCTGTCACTGTCCCATCCTGATCCGCTTGGTCGCCCTGTGCCGACAAGTCGGTAAAGCGGACCTCTACCTGGGTATCTTCTAATGTGGTGGCGACAGGCCCGGCAAAATCGGTCAGCGTCGGCGGGGTGTTGGCTTCGGTCAAGAGGACGTCGCCATCTGCGTAATTGATGCGAAAGACGGTGTCACCCACCGTGAAGATGTCGCCGTCATTCAGATCCGCGGTCCCGTCGGCGTTCTTGAACACTCCGTCGAGCGTGATCGTTGGCGCCGCGCCGGTGGTATCCACGATCTTGAAGACATCGCCACTGCCCGCGGCAGGCACGCTGTCCAGCGTCAGCACGAGCCTCGCGCCGCCCAGCGTCACCGCACGATTATTCCCGTTGATGATCAACTGGTCAAAGCTGCTCGTCCCGTTCAAGTTGACCAGGAAACGTGACGTGGAGGCAAAGGTCATCGAACCACTGATTTCGAAGGCGCCCGTACCGGTCAATCCCGGCGACAGATCGCCCTGTACCGTCAGCGTTCCCCCCGAGAACGCATTGCCCGAAACGTTCTCGGTGATCTCAGTCCCCTGCAATACCAGGTCCAGAGTGCCGCTGGTCGATGTAATGGCTTGGTTCAAGATGATCGCATTGTCGGCATCAAGCGTCAGGATCGATCCATCTCCACTACCGCCGTCGTTCGACTTGGTGATGGGGGCATCGACGGTGATAACGCCGAGTGTGGTTGTTCCCGCACTGGCCGTCAGGATGGTGACATCCGAGCCGGCGTTCAACGCGGCGATGATGTCCGCCGCGCTCAGCGTCGTCGTGGTGTCATCCAGTTCAGGTGCGAAGTTCACTGGACCTGGATCGCCGGCACCGCTGGACGTGATCTTGTCCGTTGTATCCGCGATGAGGATGTCCTCGGGGTCCAGCAGCCAGTGGCCTGCCGTGCCCGACGGCGCGGACAGATCGGGCGTCGTGGCGACCAGCAGCTGATGGCCGGAGGTCTCGATCAAGCCGCCATCCCCCGCCAGGCTTCCGCCGCGGGCGGTCAGCGTGCCGGAAACACGTGTCACGCCATCGGACCACACCACAATCGTGCCGCCGTCCCCGCGCGTCAGCGCATCAGCATCGACTGCGACGTCGCTGCCAACATAGGTGGCCGAAGCGTTGCGGATCGCGGGATTGGAGCCCTGAAGATCGCCGCCGATCAGCACCCGACCTCCGCCCTGGTCGCCCGAGGCGTCGATGCGGGCATCGCCGTATAACCCGACTCGATCCCCCAACAGCAGCACTTGGCCACCGACCCCGCCTTCCTGCGGGTCGGACACATCGATCGTCCCCGACACCAACAATGTCCCGCCCGCACCCGCGTCCAGGGCCACGTTCGCCCCATGACTGGTGATGCGTCCGTCGACAAAGATCGACCCGGCCGAGGCGTAGAAATTGCCACCGTTCAGGTCCAGATCTCCAAGGAACCTCAAAGTATCCTGCGGGCCGGCGGTCAACGAAAAATCCGTGGTCCACGGATCTCCGAAGCTGGTTACGAGGATCTCGTAACCAAGCGTTTCTCCGAGCGGGCCACTCCTGGAGAAATCGATCCGAAGCGATTCCACTCCCGCCGGGTCTTGTACCCGCACGGAGGTTGCCGTCGACAGAGGGATGGGCTCGGTGAGTTGCCCGTCGATGGTCAGCTCCAGGTACTCGCCCTCCCGCGCCAAGTGAAAACTGTCAGCGGCACCGTCATCTGTTAGTGGACTGGCGTCGATCACCAAATGGCGAAACGGTTCGACCCACGGAACCGTATCGACGCTCAACACGCGGCGATCTTCCAATTCGCGCACGAACAACGAGGGGAACAGCGCAGCACGATGCTGCCGCGCTATCTCCCGATTCGCACGTGTCCGGCGCGACCGCAGAACTGCTTGAAGCCAAGAGGCTAATCCCATCCGTCGGATTCCTTGTCCCCGATGTTGCTCGGTTCCTGGCACGTTGATTGATCAGTACTTCTCAATTACACCAGTTAGGCAATCCAGAGAGCTTGTGACGATCGCAAAGCTCATCCTGATGAATCGGGTGATTCATGGACGACAAGAAGCATGAATACTCCAGCCCACAAATCCCGCCGAGAGAAACAACCTCTATTGTAGTGAGCATTCCGGATAAGTCATCTTTTCTTGCGCAAGCGATCGATACCGCGCATGGTTCCTTCGCCAAAAGAACAGGATGCGGCTTGCCAAGCTCACGAAATGGAAAGGTGTTCGCCAGTCACCATGAATTCTTCAACCGGATGCCGAGCCGTGCCGTGCAGTTTTCTTCGAATGGGTGAGATAACCCAACCGTGGAGGGCCCGCCTTTCGTTAATGTCGGTAGCTATCTGGCTGGCTGCTTCCATCTGCGGCGCAGAACAGCCTGGACAGTTGCTCACGGGACAAGGCGACCCGATTGACCCCTTGCCGGTCCAATCACATCGGGCATCCACTGAGGAAGCCGGGAGGCCGTCGGCTGGTCCCCCCTGGCGTGGTATCCCGGAACCGGTTTCCGTGCTGTCGTCGTCACTTCGCTCAGCGGCAGAGGAGATTCCGTTGGGGACGGCAGCCGAAGGTGACAATTCGCCCTTCTTGATCGATTTTCGCCGGCGGCCGATCACCGACGTGACGACGAACATCCTGCCGCGCTCGCCGAACGTTCCGGACAACGTAGCCCAGATGCGACTGAATGAGTTGGGAGCGATCTCGTATGACTCGGTATTGGTGCGTCGTTGGATGGGGTTGAGATACTGTTGGGACGCGCCCGCCCTGCACCACAATCCACTCTATTTCGAGGAAGTCAATCTGGAACGCTACGGCTACGGGCCCCGAGGCTTTCGGGTCCTCCAGCCGGTGATATCCGGTGCCCACTTCTTCGCCACCGTGCCCACGCTGCCATACCAGATGGCAACCGATCCACCTTGTCGGGCCGTGTATGCCTTGGGCCACTACCGTCCGGGCAGTCCTGCTCCCTACCGCACCCAGTATCCGCCGTTCAGTATCCCAGGCAGCTTGACCGAAGCCGCTGTGATCGTCGGCCTGATCGCACTGATCCCCTGATGGACTGTCGAGAAATGTGACGACCGGCAGAATACGCACAATCGCTAAAGTCGGCCAAGCACCGCGGACGATGTGAGACCGGTAGGGCGTGATTTCCCGGTACCCGTGGTGGCTCACATCGATGAATCTGGCTTGCTGGCAAAGATGGGGATGTATGCTGATGGCCGTTTTGTGCTTGGGCTGCGCATCTGTCCCACCTGCTGCTCCCAGCGCACCCGCGGCTCCGGCACCGCCTGTCACCACTGGTCCGGCGACGATCGTGGTGGGCCAGGATCCATGTTGTCCCGAACAGACATTACCGGAATTCCTGGGCATTACGGGGTTGTTCCGAGCGGTCGGGGCGTTGGCGACGCGCATCCGTTCCCGTTTGGGCATGCGTTTTCCGGGATTGGAGGGACGACCGCCTGTGCTGCCCATCACCGATCCGGCGAACCTCGATTCCCCGAATCCCGCGGTTTCGGCGGCTGCGGAAGTCAAAGCCCAGGAAGATGCGGCCGACCAGAAAGTCAAGGGGCTGCGCTACCTGGCAACCATCGGCTGTGGAGGTTGCTATCCGGATGTCGAGCAAGCATTGCTGGCAGGCCTGGACGATTGTACGGAAGTGGTCCGTTACGAAGCCGCGTCGGGACTGCGCCGCACGGCAGGCAACCCGTGCCAGTTCTGTCGCAGTGATAAGTGCTGCAGTCCCGCTGTACAAAAGAAACTTCAGGACGTGGCGTATGGCGTCGAAGACGACACGGGTTGTCCCACGGAACCCTCCGCTCGTGTGCGGCGAATGGCCCGTCTTGCCTTGGCTGGTTGCGGCGGCCCGATCGCAGAAAGTCCCACGCCTCTCGAGGGACCGGGCGATCCGGAATCTCTCGACGATGGAGCGTCACCTGTCCCGTTGGAATTCACCACCAGTCCTCCGGCGCCCACCGCAATCCCGGCTGCCGGTTGGCAGTCGTTGACACCGACCTATTCGTCCGCTCCGTCGCAGACGCCCTGTCGCAGCTGCACCCCGACCACTTACCTCGAAGCTCCCTCTCCGGCCTCCGCTCCAACAGCACCCCATTATTTTCCGGGCGGGTAGCTTGTTATACTGGACTGGTGCAGGTGAAATGGGCACCGCCACGAAACCAGTTCGTAAGGATCGAAGATGCCTCCGCGGAACGAAGCCCCCGACGTATCGTCTCGCCGCGCCGTGCAACAACGGCGTCGAGCTGCCGCTGCGGCACCGACGGTCGACTCGAAGACGGGGCGTGCAACGGCGCGGGTGGACGCTCGCCGTGGCCGCACTTCGCTACGGCGTTATGTCGGCCCCTTCCTGCTCGGACTGCTGTTCCTCGGTTCGGCCGCTTCGCTGGTTTATTACTTGATC
>JAZBPM010000405.1:0-6384 GCA_036351615.1 Desulfofustis sp. | reverse complement strand
GTGGCCTGCTGCCTGGCCATCGCTTCCAACTGCTCACCGAGTCGGCGGGCGGCATAACCGAGGTGGGTTTCGAGGACCTGGCCGACGTTCATACGCGACGGGACACCGAGCGGATTGAGAACGATATCGACGGTGGTGCCGTCGGAAAAATATGGCATGTCCTCCTGGGGCAAGAGACAGGAGACGACGCCCTTGTTACCGTGTCGACCGGCCATCTTGTCGCCGACCGACAGCTTCCGTTTGGTGGCCACGTAGACCTTGACCATCTTGACGACGCCGGGGGGCAGATCGTCACCTTTCTTCAGTCGATCAATGATGCCGTCATAGCGTTCACTGATCAGTCTGGCTTGCTTGTCGTAACGGCCGTAGACCGCTTCAATACGGTCGAGGTATTTGCTGCGCTCGGAAAAATCGATCTGCCGTAGCGCATGAAAGCCGACTTGCTCGGACAGGGATGCATCGAACTTCTTGCCGAGCTTGACGAGAATCTTGCCATCCTTGGATTTCACGTCTTCCTTGGTGGTCCGGCCATCGATCACCTTGCCGACCTCTCGGCAGACCGCCCGGCGCAGACTGGCCAACTCATCGAGCTTGTCCTGGTTGAGCCGTTCTATTTCGACATCCTCGATCATCAGGGACCGCTCGTCCTTGTCCACACCCTTGCGGGAGAAGACCTTGGCATCGATCACCACGCCTTCCACGCCAGGCGGAACCCGGAGAGAGGAGTCCTTGACGTCCTGTGCCTTTTCTCCAAAGATCGCGCGCAGCAGTTTTTCCTCCGGCGACAATACCGTCTCCCCTTTTGGCGTAACCTTGCCGACCAGGGTATCCCCGGCTTTTACTTCGGCGCCGATGCGCACGATGCCGGACTCGTCGAGGTTACGCAGGGTTTCCTCACTGACATTGGGAATATCGCGCGTGATCTCTTCTTTACCGAGCTTGGTGTCCCGGGCCATGGTTTCGAACACCTCGATATGCAGCGAGGTAAAGGCATCTTCCTCGAGGAGCCGCTCATTGACCAGAATCGAATCTTCGAAGTTGAAACCACGCCACGGCATGAAGGCGATCATCACGTTCCGTCCCAGGGCGAGCTCGCCGTGGTCGCAGGATGGGCCGTCAGCCAGTACCGATCCCTTGACTACCCGGGTACCGGGTTTGACCAGGGGGTTCTGGTTAAAACACGTATTCTGATTGGATTTTTTGTATTTTTCCAGACGATAGACTGCCACTCCGGTCTCGTAACCGTCCATTCCCGGCTCGTCGTAACAGACGACGATCCGGTTGGCATCCACTTCCTCGACGACACCGCTGCCGGCCGCCAACAGACACGCCCCTGAATCTCGGGCCACGTAGCGCTCCATGCCGGTGCCGACCAGTGGCGCCGAGGTGCGCATCAGCGGCACCGCCTGACGCTGCATGTTCGACCCCATTAGAGCGCGGTTGGCGTCGTCATTCTCCAGGAACGGGATCAGGGACGCCGCGACGCTGACCAGCTGGTTGGGCGCGATATCCATGTAGGTGACCTTGTCAGCGTCGGTGATAATAACCTCGCCGTCTTCCCGCGCGATCAGGGAATCGGTTGTGATCCGGTTATTCTCATCCACCGGAATCAGGGCCGGTGCAATAAAATTCTTACGCTCCTGTAGGGCACTGAGATAGTTGATCTCCTGGTTATAGACGATCCGGTCCTTTACCTTCCGATACGGGGTTTCGATAAACCCGTATGGGTTGACCCGGGCAAAGGTAGCCAGGGAGACGATCAGACCGATATTGGGACCCTCAGGTGTCTCGACCGGGCAGATTCGCCCATAGTGCGTCGGATGAACGTCGCGGACTTCGAACCCGGCCCGTTCACGGGACAGCCCGCCCGGCCCGAGCGCACTGAGGCGTCGCTTATGGGTAACCTCGGAGAGCGGATTGGTCTGGTCCATGAACTGGGAAAGCTGGCTGGTACCGAAAAACTCCTTGATAGCCGCCGAGATCGGTTTCGGATTGACCAGGTCGTGCGGCATCAGGGTCTCAATATCCTGCAGCGTCATGCGCTCCTTGATGGCTCGCTCCATGCGGACCAGACCCATCCGGTACTGGTTTTCCACCAATTCACCGACAGTACGGACACGGCGGTTGCCGAGGTGATCGATATCATCGACCGTCCCCTGGCTATCTTTCAGACGGACCAGATATTTGACCGACTCGATGATATCCTCTCGGGTCAGGGCGCGCTGATCGATATCGACATCCATGCCGAGCTTGGCATTGATCTTGTAACGCCCGACTTCGGAAAGATCATAGAGTTCCGGGTTGAAGAACAGGTTGTTGAAGAAGGTCTCGGCAACCTCGCGGGTTGGCGGAGAAGATGGCCTGAGCCGACGGTAGATCTCGAGCAGGGCCTCCTCGGTGCTGTTCACTTTGTCAAGAGCCAGTGTTCTGCGGAAAGACTCGGAATATTTGACACCGTCGATACCGAGCACCTTGAATTCCCTGACTCCCTCACCTTCCAGGGTCTCCAGCAGGGACTCGGTGATCTCGGTATTGTGCAGGACCAGCGGCTCATCAGAACCCTGCTGGGTAATATCGTGGGCCAAAACGGAGCCGATCAAGGCTTCGACGGAAATCCGCAAAAACGTGATTTTGGCCTCTTCGATGCGCCGACACAGCGCCTTGGAGATCTTTCGTCCTTTCTTGCCGATAACGCTGCCATCAGCCGGGTCGACGAGATCAAACTCCAGACGGCTACCGATCGCCGTCTCCTCGTTGAACTCGATAAAGTATTTATCACCCTCTTTCTTGACCAGGTTGGTCGGATAAAACATTTCCAGCAGCTCCTGGCCGGTATAACCAAGGGCCTTGAGCAGCGAGGTGACCGGAAACTTGCGGCGGCGGTCGATGCGGACGTGCAGAATATCCTTGATGTCGAATTCCAAATCGATCCAGGAGCCGCGCACCGGAATAATCCGTGCCGAATAGAGGAGCTTGCCGCTGGCATGGCTCTTACCCTGATCGTGCGTGTAAAACAGGCCGGGAGAACGTTGCAGCTGGGAAACGATAACCCGCTCGGTACCGTTGACGACAAAGACCCCGTCGGCAGTCATCAGCGGCAGAGAGCCGAAAAAGACCTCCTGCTCCTTGATATCCCTGATGGTCTGGACGCCGGTCTGCTCGTCGACATCGAACGTGATCAGCCGAACGACGATTTTCAGCGGTATTTCATACGTCATACCCCGCTGCAGACACTCATGAACGGTATATTTCGGCTCACCGAATTTATAACGGACAAACTCAAGAGAACACAGGCCATTGAAATCATTGATCGGAAATATTTCCTTCAGGATTGCCTGCAAACCGATATCCTGCCGCGCATCCGGGTCCACACCGATCTGGAGAAACTCCTCATAGGATGTGCGCTGCATGGAAATCAGATGAGGCGGCTCCAGGATGCGGTTGGCGCTGGCAAATTGCTTTCTTACTCTTTCCATAATTGTCCTCGAGATTGTCTAAAGAGAACCTTGAATAATTGTCATTTCGCCCAATCTCATCGTTGCAATCAAATTTTATCACCGGAATATTGTATATATGCCTGCGGTAAAATGTTCATGCGCCTCGATCTCGAACGAAATTCAGATTTTTCCAAGCTCCCCTGAAGACGGTGATGTAGCGATCTAAAAAAACGGGCAGATACAATCCGTCCAAACAGCCTGTGAGCCCGGGTCAACGCTTCAGAGCAGCAGGTGGGGTGAGACAGGTCCGCTGCATGCGAAGGATATCACTCGTTGTGTTAGGGGATTTCGGTAGAAAAATGAAGTCAACGGTACATGTCAGGGGCATCTCGGTAACCTTCGGTAGGGGGTTCATCCAATTCTGGCGCCGACCAATGATGATCATGGCTATCATGCCGTTTTGACACGACAAGTCTAGCCGTTTTAAGAAAATTGCCCGAAACGCGACACGCCGCGCATCATCGTGCGCAGCGTGTCGTTGACAAAACGGGACCGCCAGGCGGCCCCAACGTTTTGAAAATATTATTTAACTTCGACGGTTCCGCCGACAGCCTCAATTTTAGCCTTGATCTCTTCAGCCTCTTCCTTGGTGACACCTTCCTTGAGCGGTTGCGGAGCACCTTCAACCAATTCCTTGGCTTCTTTCAGACCAAGACTGGTCACTGCGCGCACTTCCTTGATGACCTTGATTTTCTGGTCACCGGCGCTGGCCAGGATCACGTCAAACTCAGTTTTCTCTTCAGCAGCGGCGGCGCCTTCACCTGCAGCCGGCCCGGCAGCAGCCATGGCAACCGGCGCAGCTGCGGAAACACCGAACTTCTCCTCGAGTTCCTTGATCAATTCGGAAAGCTCGAGAACACTCATATTTGCGATAAACTCAATTACATCGTCCTTTGTAACAGCCATGTTGATTCCTCTTTGTTGTAAAAGAAAAGGTTAACCAGTCGGTACAGACCGCAACTCAAGCCTGTTCCTTTTTCTCCTTGATTGCCTGCAGACCATAAAGAAACGTTCGAGGCACGCCAGACAAGACCCGAACAAGAGCGGTGGGCACGCCATTCATTACCGACAGCAGCTGGCCAAGCAAAATTTCCTTGGACGGCAGCTTGGACAGAGCAACAATCTTGTCGACGGCAATTTTTTCACCTTCAAGAACAGCCGACCGCAATTCGAACTTCTCATAGTCCTCAGCACACTTGGCCAGAATCTTCGCCGGGTTGACCGGGTCGTCATAGGCCGTGACAATGGCTGTTGTCCCTGTGAAATCATCTTTCAGGGACTCACAGGACGTGTCGGTAACTGCTCGTTTCAGAAGAGTGTTCTTGGCAATGCGGATCTCCGATTGACAACCTCGGAGCTCTCTTCGAATCTTCTCGAGATGCGAGACCTTCAAACCACGATAGTCCGCGACGACAGAAAACTTCGCTCGTTTGAACGAATCGTTCAATTCGGCGACTATTGCTGCTTTCTCATCACGATTCAAATGACCCTCCTACCACGTTGGAATTTCTCGGTTTGAAGAACCAGCAGTTACCAGTTTATGGAGCATTGCCCGCTGACGATGAGCGGGCAACACCTCAGTCTCGGCAGGTCGGCTCGGCCGATTAAACATTCGTACCTGCTGTCTTCGACTTACCGGCACCCGCCAGGCGAGTGCCGTTACTACGTTTGATGCGTACTGCTATTTAATCCTGGTTCTGACATCCAGGGTATCGACTTTGAACCCGGGGCCCATGGTCGAAGACAGAGAGATCGAACGAAGGTAGACACCTTTACTCGTTGACGGCTTCAACTGCAGCAGCCGCTCAATGAAGGTAATGGCATTCTCGTAAATCTTTTCCTCTCCGAACGATACTTTGCCGATACCGGCATGAACGATGCCGGCCTTGTCCACGCGGAAATCGACTTTACCCGATTTGATGTCCTTGACCACGTTGGCGACATCAAAGGTAACCGTGCCCAGTTTGGCATTGGGCATCAGATTGCGCGGCCCGAGGATCCGTCCGATTTTACCGACGGTGCCCATCATATCCGGCGTCGCCACGGTCTTGTCGAACTCCAGCCAACCGCCCTGGATCTTCTCGACCAGATCATCGGAGCCGACGTAATCGGCACCGGCCTCAAGGGCTTCAGCCTCCTTAGGACCTTTGGCGAAAACGAGAACCCTGGTGACTTTTCCGGTTCCGTTCGGCAAGACCACCGAAGAACGAACCATCTGGTCGGCATGACGCGGATCAACACCGAGTTTAACGGCGATATCGACCGTTTCGTCAAAACCGGCATAGGTCGTTGCCAGCACATTTTTAATCGCTTCGTCGATCACGTAGGCGACCGAACGATCGATGCTTTTTGCTTTATCCTGATATTTTTTTCCGTGTTTCGGCATGTTGCCTCCTACTGCACATATCGGCTCACTGCGGACCCGACAGCGGTACGTAGTACGTTAAATAATGACGATACGCAGTATCAATCGACGACCGTCAAACCGGCACTGCGCGCCGACCCTTCGATAATCTTCATGGCACTGTCGACATCGTATGCGTTGAGATCCGGCATTTTCAGCTCAGCAATCTCCCTGATCTTATCCCTGCTGATTTCGGCAACACGCTCAGTTTTCGGATTGCCGGACCCTTTCGCCACATTGGCCGCCTTGAACAGCAGCACGGAGGCTGGCGGCGTCTTGGTGATATAGGTGAACGAACGGTCCTGGTAAACGGTGATAACGACCGGAATGATAGTATCGCCCATTGCCTGGGTCTTGGCATTGAACGCTTTGCAAAATTCCATGATGTTGACACCGTGCTGACCGAGGGCCGGCCCCACCGGAGGGGACGGGTTCGCCTTGCCGGCCGGAATCTGCAGCTTGATATATGCCGTTACTTTCTTG
>JAZBPM010000404.1:0-5925 GCA_036351615.1 Desulfofustis sp. | reverse complement strand
CTTGGCGGTAGGTGAATACAGCTTCAGCAACTGTCCGCCGTCTTGATCTTCGGTATGGATTTGGTTTCCACCGCCGGTTCTGATCATTGTCTTCGTCTGAGTTTCGGACGTAATCGGGCTCATCGTTTCAGGATTCGGCACCGACCCGGCAATGATCGGTCGGTCCGGGTCACCGTCGACAAAGGTGAGCAGCACTTCAGTGCCCCGGTGCAGTGGAAAGTGCATGCCATAATCGGCGCCGGCATAGGGCTGGGCCATGCGCACCCAGCGGGAAGCCTTGCCGTCGCCGGCATCACTCTGGTCGAAGGGAAGTCTGATCTTGTAGCGCCCTTCTTCGTCGATTTCGGCATACTGGCCGTCACCGGCGGCATCGACCTTGGCGTTGAGCGTGCCGTCCATGCGTGGTTTTATGGTCTTTCGTTCCGGACGAAACTGGATGGTCTCCGGGATACAGGCAAAACGGTTGTGATAGGCCGGCCCTTCGAGCTCGGTGATCCGCGACGTGCCGGCGGACATTGCCAGATAGTCGGCCTGGACACCCAGATGAGTGATCTCGGTCACCAGGTAGCGCTGGTTATAGCTGTCGCGGTAATGCTCGTCGAGTTCGAAGATATAACCGGGAATAAGGGGCGATACGGTGCCGTCGCCATAGAAGACCACCTCACGGCAGAGCAGTTCCTCGGCCCTGATGGCGGCCAGCGCGTTGCCTTCCTCCGGGGTCTTGAAATGCTCACCGTAGATGTAGACATTCCCCCGGCCCTGGGGGTCCACATCCGCCTCTCCTTTCAGATCGAGCGAGGGGCGGCGGTAATTGTAATCTTTGAGGATGACCTTTTTCGGCAGGATCTGCTGGCGGCAGGTAAACTCCTTGACCTGCTCGAACACCGACGGCGTCGCCTCGCCCGGCGGGGAGTAGAGCACCGCATCGCCGGCGATCGGCTGATGGGCCGTCGAGCTGTCGGTGATGACCAGCTTCTCGGTATCACCGCTCTGGTCGAAGAAGTAATAGATCCCTTCTCGTTCCATCCATCGAGAGATAAAATCAAAATCGGTCTCGTTGTACTGGCAGATGTATTCCCAGGGCTGGTAGCTCGAGGTGAGTCGCAGTTCGTAATCATCGGAGGTCAAACCGACCTGGGTCAGGATCTCCTCGATGATGTCCGGCACACTTTTATCCAGGAACAGCATGTTCTCATGGTACTGGTCGGCCATCCAGAGCCGTGGCACCAGGCGCAAGCGGTAAAAGATATAGTCGTCGTATTCCTGCAGCTGCTCGAATACCGCGGGGATGCCGTGGATCTTTCGCTCATCACCGCTCTCGGGAATGATACTCAGCGTGGCCGGGCTCTGCAGTACCGCCTTCAGATCGATTTCCGGGTCTTCGGCATACAGCATGATTTCAAAATCGTAGAGCATAGAAATACCCTCCGTGCCTTTCAGTTCGGCAACGGTGAAGGTATCCTCGGCAAGGGCCTGGGAAACGAAAGAAAATCTGAAATCTTCTTCGCGTGGCATAGCTACTCTCCTGAGAATTCAATGCTGAAGCTGCCGTCATCGACAACCGTGAGCCTCAGTTCCGACGGCAGAGCGGCCCCCGACATGCGGCTCAGTATCTCCCGTGAGATCCGGGGCAGCACCGTGCCGTTCATGATGTGGTCGATGTTGCGGGCCCCGGTTTCCACCTCGGTGCAGCGGGCGGCGATAGCGCCCACTACCTCGTCGCTGTAGCGGAAATGTAGTTTGTGCGTTTCCAGCATTCGGCGGGCCAGCTTATCGAGCTTGAGCACCACGATGTCCTTGAGGATATCCTGGGGCAAGATGGTGTACGGCACGATGGTCATCCGGGCCAGCAGGGCCGGTTTGAAGTGGTTGCTCAAGATCGGCCTGATGGCGTTCAGCAGGGCTTCTTCGGGTATCTCGCCTTCGCCGGTCATTTCGGTGATCACATCGGTGGCAAGATTGCTGGTCAGGAAAATAACGGTGTTCTTGAAGTCGATGACTCTCCCCTCACCGTCTGACAGAACGCCCTTGTCGAATACCTGATAGAAGAGGTTCATCACTTCGAGGTTGGCTTTTTCCACCTCGTCGAGCAACACCACCGAATAGGGGCGCTGACGCACCGCCTCGGTGAGGATACCGCCCTCGCCATAGCCCACGTAACCGGGCGGCGATCCGATGAGGCGGCTCACCGTGTGCTGCTCCTGGAATTCACTCATGTTGATTGAGGTGACGAACTGCTCGCCGCCAAACAGCATCTCGGCCAGCGACAGGGCCGTCTCGGTCTTGCCCACCCCGCTGGGACCCACCAGCAGAAAAATGCCCATGCGCTGCTCGGGATCTTTAAGGCCCGCCTTGGAGGCCTTGATCACTTCGGTAATGGCCTGCAGGGCCCGGTCCTGTCCCTTGATCCGTTCCCCGAGCCGATCCTCGAGCCGCAACACACCGGCTGCCTGGTCGCGCATGACCCGGCCGAGCGGGATACCGGTCCAGTCGGAGACCACCTTGGCCACCACGTCGGGATCCACCTCAATCTTGACCAGGGACTCTTCCGCCTGTATCTGCTGAAACCGCTGCAGGAGGCCTTCGAGTTCCCCTTTCTGTGCGGCCGGATCTTGCGCCGGCGCCGCTTCTTCGAGAGGTATCGTTTCGGCTCCTTCCCCCGCTTTCTCAGTTTTCTCTGCGGGTGTAGCCTCCCCACCGTACAGCGCTTTGCGCAGCGCCACGATACGGCCGGCGAGTTGACGTTCTTCCTGCCAGCGCCCAATAAGTTTCTCCACCTCGCCCTCGAGCTGCTCCCGCTCGACACCAATGGCCTTAAGCCGCTCCTCATCCACGGCGAAACCGTGCAGGCGATCACGCTCAATGGCCCGCTGCTCCCGCTGCAGGGCCTGGATAGAGCGCTCGCGGTCCTCAATCACATCAGGTTTGGCACTGAGCAGGATCTTGACCCGAGCGGCGCTCGTGTCGAGCAAGTCGACCGCCTTGTCCGGCAGTCGCCGGCCAGAGATATAACGGCTGGAGAGTTCGGTCGCGGCTAGAATAGCGTCGTCACGCACCACGACACCATGCGCCTTCTCATAGGTTTCCTTCAGTCCCCGCAGGATGAGGGTGGCAATGGCCCGAGACGGCTCGTCGAGCTTAACGAGTTGAAAGCGCCGTGCCAGAGCGGCATCCTTCTCGAAATATTTCTTGTACTCGGACCAGGTGGTGGCCGCCACCGTGCGCAGTTCGCCCCGGGCCAGGGCCGGCTTGAGCAGATTTGCGGCATCGCTTCCGCCGGCACTGCCTCCGGCCCCAATCAAGGTATGAGCCTCGTCGATGAACAGGATGATCGGCCGAGGCGAGGCCTTGATCTCGTTAACCACCGATTTGTGCCGGTTCTCGAATTCCCCCTTCATGCCGGCACCTGCCTGCAGCAGCCCCATGTCGAGCCCGAGCAGGGTGACATCGTGGAGCAGTTCCGGAACGTCGCCTTCAACAATTCTGAGCGCCAGTCCTTCCACCACCGCCGTCTTGCCGACCCCCGGCTCGCCGACAGCGATGGGATTGTTCTTGCGCCGCCTGGCCAGGATGTCGACCATCTGCCGGATTTCCTGGTCCCGGCCGAACACCGGGTCGATGTGCCCCTCCCGGGCCTTGGCGGTAAAATCGATGCAATAGCGGGCCAGGGCCGTCCCGTCGCCGGCTGGCCCCACCTCGCGCTCGACCGTCTCACCTGGCGCTATCGTCTCCACCGAGGCCTTGGAGATGGCAGGGAACTCTGCCGCCAGCGCATCCTTGCCAATGCTGTAGAGTTGCTCAAGATAGCCGCCCGAGGCAAAACGGCCCGGATGCCTGAGCAGGGCAAGCAAGAGGATACCGGATCGAATTCTCGATTCGCCGAAATCGATACTGCCGAGCAGCCAGGCCTCCTGCAGCCACTCCATGAGGAGCGGCGAGAACACCGGCTTGGCGGCGTTACCGGTGCGAAATTCCTCCAGCGTCCTCTCCAGGGCCTGGCTCAGGCGGCCCGCCTCGATTTCGAACTGTTTGAGCGCCAGAGGGATATCGGACTGCGGCTCGTCAAGGAGTTTGGCCACCAGATGCTCGACCGTCACCTCATAGTGGGTCCGCGACACGCACAGACCAGCCGCCGCCTCGAGGCAGCGGGTGCAATACGGATTCAGGCGGGCCAGCAACGATTTGATATCGACAGATATCATAAGACTCTCCCTGTGGTTAAGTGATCTTTGAGACTATCTGCTCACGGCACGGCTTGACGCCGGCCGGTCGTGCGCTATGCCCCGGTCAGACCCTGCTCACCGTGGGCTGAAGGATAAAAGGTGCTTTTCGTGCGGCCTATCTCACCGCCGGCATAGAGCCAGGTATCCATCCCCAGACGGGACCAGCTCGGCGCCCCGAGGCAGGTGGTCTGAGCCTGCTGCTCATGCATGGAAACCTCGACTTCATATTCCAACGGATCCTGCAGATAGAGATCGGTTAACAGCACCAGCCGTTGATAGGATTCACTGCCGGGGAAAAAGCTGCGGTACTGCTCGGCGCTGAGCGGTCCGACAACAATGCGAAACTTACCCATCCGGTCATCGAGTTCCCTGCCGAGTACGCAGTCGTTGCCGAGCACGCCGCCGGAAAGGCCAAGACAGAGCAGCTGGTCTTCGGGAATGCGCGCTTTGCGCAACAGACAGGCAACGATATCGACCTCATACCCCAGGGCATCCTGCAGGATCGTGCGCAGCCCCTCGGCAGAGCGCGGTCTCTGGGAAAATAGACCGATATAGCGCAGGAGTTGCGAGGCATCCGGAAGGCCGCGCCGATGGCTCTCCTCGCCCAGACCCTCCAGGCAGAAGAGATGGTTCTGGTAGTGCCCTCGATCATCCTCGACTATATGATAGAAGGGGCGATACTTCTGCAGGCTCTCAAAAAAAAGCAGATAGAGCCGGTGATTGAGGGTGTCGATAAAATCCCGGGCCACCGATTCATCATCGGCCGCCTCATCCATCAACTCTTCAGTATAAAACGTCGGCAATGGCGACGAGGTGCCGTATAGGCCAAGGAAATTGGTCACAACCTGGAACCGGGAAGATTGACCATCCTGGATTTCCTTCACCCCCTCGACATCGGCAGCCGGAAAGGCTAAAGACAGGTTCGGTCGGATTCGCACCGTACGAGCCAACTCAGAAACGGCAAGATCGGTGCGCGCCTCCTCATCGATGCGGCGCAGCACCCGAATCACCTGAAAAAATGAGTATGCCGACCCGTTTTTCAGCAGGTGCTGTTTCAGATAAGCGGCTGTGTTCCTGTCCTCGCCGGCCATTGATACGATTCTCCTTTGAGCAGATCGGTCATGGTGAAGCGGGAAAACGCATTGATCGAAGCATATAAAGCGAGAAATTCATCGATGATGCAGCCGAACAGGTAAAAATCGCCGGCTCCGGCAAAATGGTCGCTGCGCGCCCCGAGCGTAATATCGCGCCCCCGCAAAACGAGAGCTGATATCAACCGGTTGGCCGGTTTTGAAGTCAACTGTTCGATGGATTGCAGCCGTTTCTGGTTGGCCAGCAAGCCGCTTCGATCCCGGGTGTCGGAAAACAGATAGAGTCCGAGCAATGCCTTCAAATTTTCAGGGGTGGCCAGCGAGACGGTATTGAGATTGAGGTGGGCCAGCAGACGCCAGAGCAGGTTCTTGCCCAGCGGCGGGTAGACCCCCAGCGTCGGCTGCATGATATTCTTGAAATCGGCGAACTCCGGAGAACTGCTGGTCGCTCGGCAGATGTCGCCGAGTCGCAGACTCTCCGGCAGATCGCCATTGGTACAGAGCAATTTCAGCGACAGCGTTTCCGTGACCGGCAGGGCACCCTCGGGTGGATAGGAGAGCTGAAGATAGGTGTCTGCGCCCCGCCGTACCGGTGAGTTTTTCAACGACAG
>JAZBPM010000403.1:0-18443 GCA_036351615.1 Desulfofustis sp. | reverse complement strand
GCCGCCGCGTCATCACCATGAAAATGGTCCAGACCGGCTGCGCCAATCTCAGTGAGGATATCGTCCGGCATCGGGAGTTGACCGGCGTGCCGCTGCAGGAGGAAGATGCCGTCGGGCTGACGTGTCCGTACGTCTTTCCGGTCCCCTGTTCACCGCATCTGGCGGCGCGTCTCGACGGCCGCCGGATCGAGCCGCAGGTCATTGTCGAACATGCTCGCCAATTGGCCGAGCAGTATGAGTATGTGCTCGTTGAAGGGGCGGGCGGTCTGTTCGTTCCCCTCAACGAAGCTGCGCTGCTGATCGACCTGCCCGCAGCGCAGCAGTGGCCGGTGGTACTCGTCACCAGCCCGCGGCTCGGTTCGATCAACCATACGCTGGCAGCGCTTGAGGCGCTCGAACATCGCACCATCAGGCTGCAGGGGCTGATCTACAACCTGGCCGACGCCCCGGACACCGATCCGCGCATTGTCGACGACTCTCGGCACCTTTTTGCCCGGCGACTGCAGGACATGAAGCGTGCCGGACGGCTGTGCGACCTGCCGGCAGTAGCTTGCACCCCTTCTTATTGTGTTGATTTTTCGTCGCTTTTTGATTGAAGGGAACCCTGAAGAGAGCAAACGCTTGCACTACTGATTTTGTCAAGGAGTATGGAGCGATGGTAAAGATCTGTCTCAGCTGTTTGTTCTTTCGCCTGGAAGACCGATATTCAGGACGCTGCCGTGTCGATCGCGGCAGTATCGATCCCCAGGCCTACCCGATGAAACTGCATCAGGATCAGTGTGATCGCTGGCAGGATGCCGGCCAGCGCTATTTTATCCGCACCGGCTGGCTCAAGAAGCAGGCTCAGCCATAATGTCCCGGGGAAGGGTTAGGGAGAATACCTTCTGCTCGTGATGAAAGGTACCGCCCAGGTGCGTGATTAATGGCAGGAGCCGGGCGTCCGGAGCCGGCAGAGACCAGGATGCGTGCCGATCAGACGGACGTATCTCGACAACAATATGGGATGCTTGTTCCCCCCCTTCGATCAGCAGCTCGGCCTCTTCCTCGGCGCTGTTGTATACCCGGCAAAACAGTTCGTAGAGTAGCGCTTCAAAGGCCATCGGTTTGGTACGGCATTCGACAGCGGGCGGGCAGGTGTGGGTGACGCTAACTTGTTTCATCGCCGCCTGACGCGAGGAGAGGTCGATAACCAGATCAAGAACTTCTTTCAGATTTACCCAGGCGATGGGAACATCGCCGCTATGGGCGAAGCGATTGAGGTTTTTCATGATACCATTGGAGCGTTCAACCTGTCGCGCGATGGACGCCGTCGCTCCCTTGATTCGCTCTCCCGATACTCCCCCGTCGTCACCGGCCATTGCGGCGAGGTCTTCAAGCAGCCCGGCATTCTCGTTAATGATTGACAAGGTGTTCTTGATTTCGTGGGAAATCGATGCCCCGATTCGGGCAAACGTGTCGATACAGATCTGAGAAATAGTCGCGTCTTGCTGTTCCATGAGGCCTCGTCCCTTCAGGGGTGGTCAGGAGTGAGTAGATATCGCTCCGGTGGAGTATGATTCGACCGGTTGACAGGTGGCTTCCGTCATATTCCGGCGACTGTCAACTACCGAGGGCATCTTCCATCTTCTTGATGAGACGGTTGAGGTCCACCGGCTTCATGATGTAGTCGTTGGCACCGAGTTTCATTCCTTCTTTGCCGGCTTCAAACGAGCCATGACCGGTCAGAATAAAAACCGTTAATTGAGGATGATCCTGTCGGATTCTGGCCAGGACTTCCAGTCCGTCGAGGTCCGGCATTTTCAGGTCGAGCAGCACTACATCCGGCAGGTCCTTGGCAATCGCCTCAAGGGTTGCTTTCCCGGAGTTGACTGCTTCAACGGAAAAATCTCTCAATTGCAAACGAGTCATCAGCGTTGAAGCAAATTCCACTTCATCATCTGCAATCAGTACCTTAGTCGGTTTGTTGGTTGCCTGTATCATAGTTTTCACTGTGCAATGGGATGGTGATGGTGAATGCGGTTCCCTGGCCAATGTGCGTGCGCACCGTAATATCGCCACCGAGTCGTTTGATCAGACCGTAGGTGATCGATAATCCGAGACCGGTCCCTTTCCCGGTCTCTTTTGTGGTATAAAATGGTTCAAAGATATGGGGAAGGATATCCTCATCGATGCCCGGTCCGTTGTCTTGTATCACGACGCGGATATCGCCGGCGATCGTGTGGGTCATGATGGAAATAAGACCGTCCTTGCCGATGGCATCGATCGCGTTATTGATGATATTCAAAAATACCTGCTGCAACTGCATCCGATCACTGAGGACGGGCGGTAGGTGTTCGTCCAGCTGCAGTTCCAATTTGATGCGACTGTAGAGCAGAGAGCTATCGAGAAACATCAGCACTTCCCTGATAACTTCGTTGATTTGCAATTCTTCGGCTACCACATCGGTCCTCCTGGCAAAACCGAGGAGGCGATGGGTGATTGCTTTGCACCGATCAACACTCTGGTTGATCACTTTCAGTCCGCTGGCGATCGTGTCCTTATGGTCAAAGGGGCCGGTCATACTGAGCAGGTCCTCGATCAGACCTGTCTTCTGCCCGATAATGGCCAGGGGATTGTTGATTTCATGCCCGACACCTGCCGCCAGCCGACCGATCGAGGCGAGTTTGTCGGTGTGTTCCGCTTCTTTGAGCATGGCGAACTGCATATCGTCGGCACGATGAATGAGATCGGTAATGATCATCGACAAGGTACAGACGATTATCATACTGAGAACCAGGCAGGTGAGTACAATCAGGAACAGAGTATTGCGGAAACTCTTCCAATCCTGTTGGTGAATGTAACTTTTCTTGAGCAGGACCAGGGTCCAGGGAGTGCGTTGTACGGTACCGGATACTTGAAATAATTGCTCGTCGTCGGGTGATACGTCCTGAAGATCGGAGTTTTGTAGAAAGTTGATATTTGTCAATGTCCTTCCATGATACTTGGACTCGGTTTGTAAAATGCCGTCGTCATCCACCAGGAAGAGATCGTCTGAAGCATTGGTTTTTATCGTGTTGATGAACTGTTGCAGCGTTGTGGCATCGATGGTGGCCCGCAAGACCCATTGCCGTTTAGTGATGGGGTCGAAATTGCTTACTGCGATGGCAAAATGGGGAACTTCTCGGTATCCGGTGTAGACACGACTGATATAAAGGTGTCGTTGCAGAACTTCCTGGAACCAGATTTCTTCGGAATAATCGGCGCCCATAAGTGCGTATGGCCCATGATACGCCTGCTGGATACCTGCATCGTTAATGACGCCGAGATCGGCAAAAAAAGTGTACTGACGGCTCAATCGTTCAAAAAGGGTGCCCAGGTTGTTGTCGCTGATCAGCTCGCCATATCGGTCTTCACGGGCCGTGAATTCGACGATTGAGGTCAGACTGTCGATCATGTGCTCTATCGATTTTATTTTCCCGTCCAGTTGCCATTCCACCTGTTGCAGTTCTGTCTTTCGGACCAGATGCCCGTAGTTATGATAACCAAGACCTGCGACAATCAGGACCGGCACCATCGCAACCAGCAGCATGATGACGCATAACGCTATCCGGAAGAGTTTGTAGTTCCGACGGTGCAACTCTGTGGTCAGAGAACTCTTCAGTGATTTGGGAAGGAGATTTTCGAGAAAGACACTTTTTTTTCTCATAGGGTCAGGTGGCTGTTTGTAGAGATCGGAAGAATATCACCGGACTGCAGCGTGCCGGCCAAAAAAAGTTGCAATGCATCCTGCCAGCCGCCGATGATTGCGTCTCGGATGGCGACCTTTTTCCATTCCAAAAAATTAAAGTGAAGTTCCTCGATACCGCCGCATATGAGATCGGTGATATTCTCTTCAACAATCATCTGGCAGAGCCCTTCGTCGGACGGGCGTTCCATGATAATGGTTCGAGGTTCTCCGATTATTGTGCCGTCCTCAATTCTGACAATGAGAATCTCAGTGGCCAGATCGAAGCGGGGAGCGATATAATCGCCCTGCAATGGAATCAGCAATTTCTTCATGGCGCGTTGTTATTCGATCAGGCCGTATTTTTTCATCTTTCGCCACAATTTCATTCGCCCCCATCCCAACTCGGCAGCGGTGTTGATACGGTTGCCCGCGTGTTTCTTCAGCGCATCGATGATCATCTGGCGCTCAATTGCTACCCAACTTCCGGAGTTCTCACCAGCCTTATCCCGTTCAGTGGCAGGTGGGACGGAAGTCGATTGGTCCGGAATCGACGGAGGGACCGGTACCACCGGTGATTCGGTTTGTTTTTCAAAGATGTAGGGTGGTAGTTGGTCTTTGCTTATTTTTTTCCCTTTACAGATATTGGCGCCGTATTCGACGATATTTCTCAATTCTCTGATATTTCCCGGGTAGGTGTAATTGAGCAGCGTCTGCAAGGCGCTTGGGGTAAAGCCGTCTATCTTTTTACCCAGTGCCGAGGAAAACTTTTCCAGGAAATGGTCGAGAAGAAGCCGAATATCGTTTTCCCGTTCGCGGAGCGGGGGCAAGTGGACATGGAGGACATTAAGCCGATAATAGAGATCTTCACGAAATGTGCTGTTGCGCACTTGTTCCCGCAGGGGGCGATGCGTCGCGGCAATGATCCTGACATCGACGCTGACACTTTGCTCACCGCCGACCGGGACGAATTGGCGATCGTCGAGGACCGAGAGGAGCTTGACCTGCAGGGGGACCGGCATATCGCCGATTTCCGTGAGAAACAAGGTTCCTCGGTCAGCGATCTTAAACATTCCCGGTTTGTTTCTCGTGGCACCGGTGAACGCTCCCTTGACGTGACCGAAAAGTTCCGATTCGAGAAGTCCCAGGGGGAGGGCGCCACAATTGACCTTGATAAAGGGAAACCGGGAGCGGGGGGAGTTTTTGTGGATAATTTCGGCGATTTTGTCTTTGCCGGTTCCTGTCTCACCGGTGATCAGAACGGAAGCATCCGTGTGCGCCATCAGCGGAATCAGATCAAGCACTTTTTGCATTTTCGAGCTGTGCCCGATCAGTTCCGGAACGCTATAACCGCTGGTGTCCTTGTCATTATGGTAGGCAAGGGCGCTGGTTTCTTCGACAATGACCAGCAGGCCGACAGGATCATTCTTTTCCGTCGAAAGATGAGAAACGTGGTATTGAACCGGCACCTTGTGGCGATAACAGTTCAGAACATCACCGCTCTCGGAGACGGGCTCTCGCGTTTTCAATACCTGTTGATACAATTGTCCTCTGGCATTGCCGACATTGCTGCGGACGACCAGTTCTCCGTGCAGGCCTCTGACCTGCTCTCCCTCTCGGCCGCTCATCGCGACCATCAGCCGGTTCATGGTCACTATCCTGAATGAATTGTCGAGAATCATTGCAGGATAAGGTATTCCATCAAGAAGCGTGACGATGGCCGGCTGCCTGAACATATTTTTGATAACTCCGGTGTTCTAGCTTCGACAGGGAATCAGCAACCGAGTGTTGGGCATGCGTACCGCCAACGATTTCCTGGTAAATCGTGAACCAGAGAAAAATGAAACCGGTTACCAGGGTTTGCTGAGAATGATCTTTCGGATCTCGTCCTTGCTTTTTTCTTGCAGGACAAGAACCCGTTTGCTTTTCGCTTCCTTTATTCGTTCAAGAAGGTGCTGGATATCGACGGGCTTTTCGAGAAAATCCTCGGCTCCAAGCTTCATGGCCTCAATGCCGGTCCGGATAGATCCCTGGCCGGTAAGCATGATGATTTCCGCTTCCGGATGATTCTGTTTGATACGTTTCAGAGTTTCCAGGCCATCCATCCCCGGCATCGCCAGATCGAGAATGATTGCATCGAAGTCCTGCCGGTCTGTCAGAGCGAGTGCATCTTGCCCTGAACTGGCAGCCGTCACTTTTAGGTGACGGGCCTCGAGTCGTCTGGAGAGCACGGCGATGAAGTCTTCTTCGTCGTCGACCAATAGGACGTTCGCGTTGATGTGTTCGTCGGCCATTCAGATATCCTCCTCTCCTGACGGGACGGTTGGCCCGGGTACTCTTACTGATCACCGTCGCGTTGCCGGACTTTTTCGTTAGCGGCCTTGATAGTGGCTGACAACTCTTCGATATCAACAGGTTTGTTCATATAGGCAAACGCTCCGAGTTCCATGCACTGTTTCATGTCTTCGTTGGAGCCATGACCGGTGAGAATGATCACCTCCACGTCTGGAGCAAGTTCTTTGGTTCGCCTCAAGACTTCGACTCCGTGGAGACCGGGCATCTTCAGGTCGAGAACCATGACATCCGGTTTGTCTTCGGTAACCAATTCAAGAGCGTCTTCGCCATTATAAACGCCGTACGTACCGACGTCACGACTGATCAGGCGTTGGGATACGGTTTGCACGAAATCTTTTTCGTCGTCGACAAAGAGAACTTTGGAAGGGAGTTCAAAACGTTGTCGACGATAGATGGATTCACGATATTTAGCGCTCCGTTCGACAGCGACATTCTTGACACCGGGGATGGCCGCTACCAGATCGGTGAGTTCCTGCTCGAGTTTACTGAAGTTCAGGACGTTGTTGTCGACAATCAAGGTCAGGTTCCCGTCTTGGCTACGTACGGTCATCTTGTGGCCGGCGTCGAGGAGTCGACCTTGAGCCTTGGTTTCCAAGCGCATATCGGCGATAGCCTGGCGGGAGGCGGTATTCTGGAGGACGGAGGTGGTGTGGTAATTTTTGGTAATTGTCTCGATCAACGCGACCTGCCCTTTGTTCTCTACCGGAATGACCATGTCGTAGAGCGAACTGTCGTAGGCCTCTTTTGAAAAGAGAAAATCCGTCCAGGTGTAGGCGCTGATGTCATGGGCTTTTACTGCTTTTTTGGCGTCTCGTTTGGAGATCCCTTGGTTGACGGCATAATCGATCCTGTTTTGTTTGGTATCGACAATAAGAACTTTCAGGACATGAGTGACCCGTGCTGGAATAAGCGATGTCAGAAAACCATGGAACAAGTATTGGCGTGAATCGTCAAGCCGCTCTGCCAAGATCGTTTTGAACAAGTTAACGACCTTTTCCTTTTCAAGGGTGAATTGATTGAAGACCGAAGTCTTTCCGTACATGTAATCTTTCAGTCGTTCTCTATTGATATCGCATTGTCCCATTGCCTCTTCGATGAGATCGAGATCTTTGTAGACTTCCAACTCCAGATTCTTCGACAGTTCACCAACAATTTCTTCACCGGGAGTAAAGGTGCAGGGGAAAATGGCTATTGATGACATGGTTGATCCTCTTTGTAGATGGTTGATATGGTCGTTTGGCTCATGCTTTTATGTAATTCGTGAATGATCGTTTTGTCCCTATTTTGCACTATTTGTGCCAAAGATTACAGCAAGAAAAAGAATATCTATAAATACAGATATATAGCACGGTTGTTCAAAGAGCAAGAGGAGTTGATACAAAATGAAACACAATTCCAAAATGTATCTATTAGTATCTTTATGTTTCTTTTTGTCATGGTGGCCATGTCCGGAGAGTATGGTTGAGAATTATTTGTTCATTGTATTCGGTTGTTTATCTTGATTGCCCGGTGATCGGTGTGACATCCACGGCCGTCACGCACGTTCGTGCTTCGCGAGTGACGCGCCAGCAAAGAGAAAACAGCGATGTGTATCAATAAGCACCATATAGAAACATAATGTATCATATAGTATCCTGCGACGTTGTGCAGAGATCCTGGGTGCTCTTTCGTGCAGGGCTGATGAATATTCTTAAGAACCTGTAATAAAATTAAATAATATTCTTTTTGAGAGGTGGCACGCCAGTTGCTTGCTCAAACAACAACTACGATGAGTATCAACCGGTAACTGCACTGTTTGATAAGTGACAATCTTTGAAATGAAACAAGGAGCAGACATGAGCGATACAAAAAAGGCACGGGTTTTACTGGTGGATGATGAGGAAGAGTTTGTTTTTACGCTTTCTGAAAGACTGAAGGCACGGCAACTGGAAGTAACTGCGGTAACCCGAGGGGAAGATGCGATCGACATGGTTGACCGGCAGGATTTTGATGCGGTCATACTCGATCTGGCTATGCCGGGCATGGACGGTCTGGAAACGCTCAAGCGTATCAAAGAGCGACGTCCTGCCACGGAAATTATCATGCTCACCGGGCACGGCTCGGTGAAAGCAGGCATTCAGGCGATGAAGCTTGGCGCCGACGACTTTCTCGAGAAACCCGTGGACATGACGACCCTGCTGAGCAAGATCGGAGAAGCCCATGACAAACACATCACGGTCCTGCAAGAAAAGTCACAGGAAGAGATAGATCGTATTCTAAAAAGCCGTGGCTGGTAGACGTCCTTATCGGCTGACAATTATTGATTAATAACGGGAGACCACTATGAGTCCAGACAAAATGATGGTACGCGAGGTAGCAATCATGCTCGATCGCTATCCGCACCTTCGTGAGAGCGAGCCGATCGGCGACGGAGTGGCCCAGTTGCTCCAACGGCGCTCGGCTGACGGCCTTCATCTGCATTATGACGAATTGCTGGTAATTGACGAGCAGCAGCGCCTGGTGGGCCACCTTTCGGTGCAAAACATCCTGAGTAGTTTTTTCCCTTCCATTCTCACCCCGAATCCAGTCACGACATACGTCGGCAAAAAAGAACTTTACACAGATCTTTCCATACTGCTCGAAGATACGTTCCAGAAAGAATGCCGGCGACAAGCGACGAAAGTAGTGCGGGATTACATGTCGAAACCGCGGCGAACCATTGACGGTACCATGCATCCCTTGCATGCGTTGGAAATCATGGTCGCGGGTAATGTGAACAGCCTGCCGGTCGTTGAGCAGGAGAAATTGATCGGGGCTATCCGGATTAGCGATATTTTTCGTGTCCTGGGAACGTACTGCACGCTTTAGCCGGGAACGATTGAGAACTTTTAATCGAGGAAATCAACCATGAGTGAACTGACAATGGCGGATGCCCCCGCCACCAAGAGTTTTGCACACTACCGGCGACTGTTTTTCATGCTGCTGGGCATAGCACTGTTCGCCTTTATCTATTATTGCCCTCCCTGGCCGGATGCCATCGACCCGCTCGGAGAACATTTCGTTCTGAGCAAGGAAGCCAAAGGGGCGCTCGCGGTGTTCGCCCTCGCCGCCACCTGGTGGGTCTTCGAGGTGGTGCCGATCGGTGTTACCAGTATCACCATCGGTACGTTGCAGGCCCTCTTTTTGATCAGGCCGGCGAGCAACGCTTTCAAAGACTTCATGGACCCTTCGGTGTTGTTTATTTTCGGTTCGATTGTCATCGGCATGGTTTTTACCAAGACCGGTTTGACCAAACGGCTTGCTTACAAAATGTTGTCCATTGTCGGTGAACGAACCAGTATGATTTATCTCGGCTGTTTTGTGATGACGGCGGCTTTGACCCACCTCATGGCGCATACCGCGGTGGCCGCAACCATGTTCCCGCTGCTGATGGCGATCAACTCATTGTATGCTGATGATGATTCTCCGACCAAGTTCGGCAAGGGCATGTTTATCGGCATGGCCTACGTGGCCGGGGCCGGTAGTATCATCACCCTGCTCGGAGCGGCTCGGGGCGCGGTTGCTCTGGGGTTCTACAAGGATATCATGGACGTGGAGATCAGCTTTTTTACGCTTTCCTTGTATATGTTTCCCATCGGCTGGTTGATGGTATTTTTGCTCTGGGGCTTTTTCATGATCATCTGCCGTCCTGAAAAAAGTCGTATCGAAGGGCTCAAGGAGCGCTCCAAGCGGATGTACAAAGAACTGGGGGCGTGGTCCCGAAAAGAATTGGTTACCGTGACTGTGGTCATTACGACCATCCTGGTCATTGCGTTGAAAAATTTCATTCCCGCTCTTGACCCGCTGGATAAGACAGCGATTATGCTCTGTTCGACGATTGCCTTCTTCCTGCTCAATATTCTCGATCTTGAAGATCTTGAAGAAATTCCGTGGAATATCATCCTGCTCTTTGCCGGAGCCATGTCCATCGGTTTTTGTCTCTGGGAAACCGGCGCCGCTAAATGGATGGCGGTTAACTGGCTGCAATTGTTCAAGGACGCCCCCGGTATCGTTTTTATCCTCGGCATGGCCTTTTTCGTGATGATCATGACCAACTTTATCATGAACGTTGCCGCGATCGCTATCTCGCTGCCGGTAGCGCTGGTAATCGCTCCGTACCTCGGTGTGGCCGGTGAGGTCATTCTCTTCTCTTCGCTGGTCGTTGCCGGTATGCCGTTTCTCTTGCTGGTCGGTGCCGCACCCAATGCGATTGCCTATAACTCCAAGCAATTTACGACCGGGGAATTCGTCATGTATGGCGTTCCTGCATCGATCCTGTTGATGGTCGTGGTCTGGCTGGCCGTCACCGTTATCTGGCCGCTCATGGGGATGACGATATCCGTGCCGGTGCCCTAGCGCCTCCGGGTTGATCGGGACCTGCCACCCGTGTCGCCGGCACACGCGATGTTGTCCGGGTTCTTTACAACCTGTAAAGAACCCGGACATGCTTCGTTCCTCTCTGTTCAGTATTTCCGGTGGTACCTGCTCGAACCTTCATTATGAAGTCTTCGGTGATCCTGTGTTTCGACGTGGACACGCCGATTGTCACTCTTTGGCATACTTTGTGCTGCCTGAGGGTAATGAACGGGACACTTGCAGCCAGTATCCGGATGACGAGGTGATGAAATGGCATCGATCGCTCTTTTCCCCAGCACCTTTATCAGCGGCGCCACCATTGTCGGTGAGCTTTCAGGGCAACTGGGACTTAGGGTCTATACCGATCAGTTGCTTTTGATCGACGTAGCCGAAAAACTGAACAGTTCAGTAGATCATCTGAGCCGTGTCGTGTTTGGCCCACCTTCCCCACAAAACCGATTTACTCTTGAAAAAGAGCTGCATGTCAATCTCTGTCGGAGCCACCTGGTTGAAATGTTGCTCTCCGCCCCGTCAAGAATTCTCTTTTACGGTCGACTTGCTTCTCTTTTCAGTCCCGAGATGACCTCCATTCTGCGGGTTTTCGTCGTCGATTCCGAAGAGGACCGGGTCATGCGTGCCATGAATCAAGAGGGGTGTTCGCCGGAGCGGGCACTGGCACTGATCGAGAAAAGCGATACCGAACTTGCTGCCTGGACGATGTTTCTGCACAACAAGCCGTTCTCCGACCCAAGTCTCTTCGATACGGTCATTCGGTATCGTTCGCGTGATGTTTTTACCGTTGTCGAAGAAATTGTCAGGTGTTACACAGAACGAGAAGCATCATCACATGAGCATCCTGATACGGTGATGACCACGCTCCACAATATTGCAACTGGCCTGTCCGTTGAACGAGCTCTACTGGAGGATGGTTACCGGGCCCATGTCCTGACCAACAATCGAGGTTTGGAGTTGTTGGTTGAATCCAGTTCCTTTCATTTTCCCTGGTTGGCCGAAGCTCTGGCCAAAAGAGCCCTTTCGGTTTCCGGGGTGGAGAGGATAAAAGTGAGTAAGAAAAACCGTCGCTTTGAACCGTATCAACAACTGACCGCCTGCTTTTCTCCGGATGAGGTCTCTTCATGAAGAGCGCTTCGATAACAAGGGTGCAAAGAGTGATCGATGTTTAACGGAATCAGCCTCAGGGGGAGAGTTGCCATTATTTTTGTGCTGATGGCTCTAATCGTTACCGCTGGCGGTGTCGGTACCCTCTGGTATGCCTCCGAGGTCGACCGGATGTTCGATGATCTGGTTGATCGCGAACTTGTTCTTTATAAGGAGGCGCAGGAAATGGAGTTGACTCTGGCCAACCAGAAAGGACTCCTGACCTATTATCTCTTTGATGGGAACGGAAAATGGCTTAAATCACTCGGCCAATACCGGGAAATGTTCAAGAACAGCCTGGAAGAGGCTTTGGCTCTTGACTTGACCGTTGAACAGCGGGAATCGCTTGGCCGGATTGCCGCCGGTTATCGAAGCTATATCGCTGCCAAAGATCGTGCCATCGAGAGTTATCAGGAACGCACGATTGGTGAGGGCATTTCCCGATTGCATGAAAAGCAGCGCGACGAGTTTTTCGATCTGCTCGAATTATGTCGTGGTTTCAGTACGGTTCAATGGCAGATTGTTCAGCAGACGCAAGCGCAGAGTAATCGTCGTTCCACGTATTTGCGTCGACTGTCATATGCCGGTATCGTCACCTTCTTATCTCTCAGCGCCGCCTTCCTGTTCGTCATCTATCGGCAGATCCTCGTTCCTATTCGGGGGCTGGCTCTTGCCACCGGAGGCTCTCCCGCTGAAAGTTCGCGCGATGAAGTCGGTTCTCTGCGGCGATCATTGGAGGATATGCTGCGTGATTTCGACGAAGCACATGACCAGTTGGCAAAAAGCAGGAAACACTTGCGGCAGGCTGAACGGATGGCCATGGTCGGAGAACTGGCGGCGGGAGTTGCCCATACCATCAGAAATCCCTTTACTTCAATTAAAATGAGGCTCTTTTCCCTGAGTCGATCCCTTGAACTCAGTGATGTTCAGAATGAAGACCTCCAGGTGATCTCCGATGAGATCGGCAGAATCGATAAGATTGTTCAGAATTTCTTGGAGTTTTCCAGGACGCCGAAATTACGAATGGAGCCGTGTCATCTCGGAGGCTTGGTTCAATCCGTCTTGAAGCTGCTCGAGTATCGATTGAAGGAATACAACGCCGAAGTCTCTTTTTCTTTCGATCCGGATATGCCGAAGGTGCCGGTTGATCCGGATCGTATCAAGGAAGCATTGGTCAATCTGATTACCAATGGTTGTGAGGCGATGACTGATGGTGGTCGCATCGATATTCGTGAAGAGCATTTGGAAGATGCCGAACTCGGACTGGTCGCGGTCCTGACGGTAAAGGATTACGGTGGAGGTATCAGTGAAGACCTCGTGCATAAAGTTACCACGCCGTTTTTCACCACGAAGGAAGACGGTTCAGGATTGGGATTGAGCATTGTCGAACGTATTGCCAAGGAGCATAAGGGAAGACTGATTATTTCATCCGATCCCGGTCGGACTACGGAGTTTTCATTGGTGCTGCCAAAGAAGAGAGAGGGCGATGAGTCTGATTCTGATCATTGACGACGATAAGCAGTTGTGTCAGAGCTTTGCCAAGATCCTCACCCTTGAAGGATACCGGGTCGAAAGCGTGCATACCGGTCGGGCCGGGATCGAGGCGGTCGGGGTGGTTCAACCGGATCTGGTCATCCTTGACATCAGGCTGCCGGATATCAGCGGCATCCAAGTCTTTGATGCGATTCACCATTCTTTCCCGAAAGTGCCGGTGATCATTATTACCGCATTTGGCACCACAGAAACCGCCATTGGGGCGATTCGCAATGGCGCCTATGATTATATCTACAAACCGTTCGATGTTCCGGAGATGCTGCAGTTGATAGATAAGGCCCTGATCGCCGGACGGTGCATGTCTTCGCCTGTGGAATTCAATCCGAACGTTGAAGAGATCTCCGGGCGTGAAGCGCTGGTCGGCAGCAGTGCTCAGATGCTTGAAGTCTATAAGACCATCGGCCGGGTGGCAGCCACCGATGCGACGGTATTGATCAGAGGTGAGTCCGGCACCGGCAAAGAACTTGCCGCCCGCGCCATCTATAACCATTCCGCCCGGGCCGACAAACCGTATATCGTTGTCAATTGCGTGGCTATTCCCGAGACACTGCTGGAAAGTGAATTGTTCGGCTACGAGAAAGGATCCTTTACCGGTGCCATGCACCGACGGGTCGGTAAGATCGAGCAGGCGCGGGGTGGCACCGTTTTCCTTGATGAAATCGGTGATATGCCGATGAGCATTCAGGCAAAATTCCTTCGTCTACTCCAGGAAAACAGCATCGAGCGGCTCGGTGGGAAAGAGCCCGTGCAGGTTGATGTTCGTATTATCGCCGCAACCAATCGAGATCTCGAGGCGGCCGTTGCCAATGGTACCTTTCGGGAGGATCTATACTATCGTCTGCGCGTGGTATCGATCAGGATGCCGTCGCTGCGGGAACGCAAGGAAGACATTCCCGTTCTGTCAAAATTTCTTGTCTCTCGTTTGGCTGCCGATCTATCAATGAGCAACCCCGGCATTTCGGAGTCTGCGGCGGAGAAAATCGGGCAGTTCGATTGGCCCGGCAATATTCGCGAACTTGCCAATACGCTAAAAAGAGCGCTGATATTTAATCGAGGCGCTCCGATACAACCGGAAGAAATCACCATCCCCCAACTCAACCACGCTGCCGGCTCAGATACCGTTGAACCGTCTTCAACGGAACCGATACGTGATTGGGTGCGGGCCAATTTGGTCGGCGAAAAAAAGGAGCGACTCTTTGACCATTGCCTGGATCAGGTTGCCGCCGCGCTTGTCGCTGAAGCACTTGAGCTCAACGGTGGAAACCGCTCGCAGGCGGCGCGACTTCTTGGTATCTCCCGACCGACGTTGCATGCAAAGATGGAAAAATATCACCTCTATCCTGAAAAAAATCGGGAATAACAGTCCTCCCTTCTGTCCTGTCCTCGTTGTCTGTCAGATAGCTGCGTTTGTGGCGCGCGAATTGCAAGTTTTCCAGTAGATAACAGTGACAGTCCGTCGTTCGGTCGCACGGGTATTGTTGTTAAATGCTGAAGAATATCAAGGAGGACAGGATGGTAGAAGTCAAGAAGATTCTGGCGTGTATTGATCTATCTGAATATTCAGAGGAGGTACTGGATTATGCGATCACTCTTGCGCGGATGTTTCGGGCGGAAGTAGTGATTATCAACGTGATCAATAAACGGGAAATCGATGCGGTGTCGACGGCAGGGCAGTATTACCCTGAACTGGTCAATGTCGCGACCTTTATGCAGCGAGCCAAGGCCGATCGACGATCGCGAATCGAAACGCTGCTTAACAGCGTTTTTTCCGGAAACGGCATTGGAACCGCTATTCGGATTCAGGCCGGGGTTCCCTTCGAGGAAATCTTACTGGCTATCAACGAGGAAAAGGTTAACCTGGTGGTCCTTGGCAACAAGGGCAGGACCAACCTTGCCCGGACGCTTTTGGGAAGCCATGCGGAGAAAGTTTTTCGGCATAGCCCGGTTCCTGTCCTTAATGTCAGAAACCGCCAGAAATTTACAGAAGCGGCAGAACGGAGGTCGAAGTGAAAACGGTTCGAAAGATTGTCGCCGGAATAGATCTTTCTCCATTTTCTTCCGGTATTTTGGCCTATGCCGGCGCCATTTCTGAAGGCGCCGGTGCCGAAGTGATCGCGGTGAATGTCATCGACCGGAATCTGATCGATTCCGTTGAGACCATCTTTGCCAGAGAAAAACGAGATTTCTCAAGTAAACGTTTTCTCTCCGACGAAACCTACCGGCGAACTCAGTCGATGAGGGAATTGCTGGAGCATTCGTTGCCGCGGCACGTTCCTCGATCCATGAAAATCAGGTCCGGGATTCCGTTTACCGAAGTGCTCCGTGTGGTTGACGAAGAAGAGGCCGATCTGTTGGTCATATCGGCAAAAGGCGCGACGAATCAAAAGCGTCATTTGCTCGGTGGTACCTGTGAGAAGCTTTTTCGTCACTCCCCTGTTTCTGTTTTAGTTCTGCATTCCTAAACACACCATAGAGCAGACGACTGGACGGGCGGTTATGCGATACCGCCCGTCTTACTGGACATACAGCTGCGTACCGCTTCCTTCAGTTCCTTGATGCTGTTGGCATCTTTGTCGACGAAGCGGACGTGTTGCAGCGATTCGGTATATACTCGTTGATCGTGAAACCCATGGATGATAATAGGGACGTTCTGTGCTGAGGAGCAGAGGTTGCCTAGCAAATTTAGGCGGTATGGACAGAAAAGCTGTGGATCGAGAATAATCAGGTCTATCGATCCAGGCGAGGAGATGCGATCAAGAATGTCCTGACCGTTTTTTGTCGAGAAGACCTCATATCCCTCATGCTCCAGTTCACGTTTTAACAGATCCCGGACCCTGCTGTTGCTATCCGTTATCATAATCCTGATTTGGTGTGGCTGGCGTGCGTATTCCATAAATCACATGTGTTGCCTGCTATCGGCAAGCGCACCCGTTATACGTCGAGTTTGACAAACGAACCTTTACACGTTGTAAATTATTCTGACACTGCCAGGTCGTTTTGCGGGAAGTGCATCCTCAATTTCCCGGAGGCAAGATATTTGATCGAGTGAAACTGTATCAGACTGATCAATTCGTCGAGATCAAAAGGCTTGGCAAGAAACGCGTCTGCACCCATCTGCAGGGCTTTGGTTCGACAGAGGGCATCCCGGCAGCCAGTCATCAGAAAAACGATGGTCGTCTCGTCCACCTCCTTAACCTTCTTGATAATCTCCATCCCGCTCGTATCGCCCAATTGCAGGTCGGTAATGACCAGGTCGAAACGATCGAACAGTAAGTACCTGACACCTTCTGCACCGTTCTGTGCGGCGACTGTTTCATGTCCGTAGCTCGTGAGGAGTGTTTCCAGTAGCTCGCGAACGATTGCTTCGTCTTCGACAATGAGGATGCGCAGGGGAATCATGACTACCTCCTGTTCAGTGGAATGAGCGGGTGTCTTCAGTGATTCTTTAGCATAAATCGTTCCACATACGGATTCCCTGCACATGGCACGGTGCTTGCTAAATCCACCTTAAGGTGAGCGTCTGCCGATGGGTAGGCCGTGATGAAAACACGGTCTTATCATCGGGAAAACGGAGCGTAGCACGTTCGCCTGAAAGGTCGGATCAGGTCTTTCCGTCGGTTTGGCAGGGAATGATCACGAGTTTGTTATGAGGGGTTGAGAGGGGCGCATGGAACGGAAGAGAAAATATTATGTGATGATCATCCGGCGATTGCTTCTCGCATTTTTTTGCTTGAGTATCCTGCCGATCCTGAGTTTTGCCTGGCTTGTGAAAGATTCCGTGGAGCAGATGAATCTCGTCAAACTGGAAGAACAGGCAAACAATACAATAGAACATCGTGCGGAAGTCATCGCCTTGTTTCTCCAGGATCGGCTTAACCTGCTGACCATGATAGTCGAGCTGTATCCTCCCGAGCAGCTCTTGGCCCAGGAGACCATCGAAGAGCTTTTTCTGTCGTTTGGTAAAAAAGGCGACATTGTCGATTTGCATGTAATCGACAGCAGCGGTTATCAACATGGCTATGTGGGACCGTACTGGAGCCAGATCGTCGGTAAAACCTACAATGACGCACCCTGGTTCAAAGAGACGCTGATCAACGGCGTCCACATCAGCAACGTCTTTCTCGGATATCGCAATGTTCCCCATTTCGTCATTGCCGTTACGGATCCGCTGAAGAACTTCGTCCTCAGAGCGACGATCAATTCGAGCATCTTCAACTCTTTATTGCTCTCGGCGCAACTTGGGCCAAACAGCGATGCTTTTATCGTCAATCGGGCCGGAGAATTCCAAACACCCAGTCTTCTTGATCAGCATTCTTTGTCTGAACAAGAAAAAACATTGATTTCGTCGGATACGAAGAAGGGACCTTTTCATATTGGCGGCTATGTGTACGCGGCTCGCTGGATCGGCAATAAACACTGGCTCCTCGTGGTGAAGGCAAGTATCGAGGACTCACTGAAGTTCTACTACACCATCAGGGACCGGATTCTCGTCATATTTTCTGTGATTGCGGTTCTCTCGCTCCTCCTGGCAACGTTTATAGCCATACTGCTTGCCAGAAGAATCGAGAAAGCCGATCGTGAGTACGCTGCTGCTACGATGCAATTCTCACATATCGAGAAGATGGCCACCATCGGCCGGCTTGCCGCCGGTATTGCCCACGAGATCAACAATCCGTTGCAATTGATCACCAGCCAGGCCGGTTGGATCAAAGAGTTGCTGCCGGACGAAGACCCAAACACCGTAAAAAATCTTGAAGAGTATAAAAAAGCGGTTGAGCAGATTCAGTATCATGTGCGCCGCGCCGGCACCATCACCCATCGACTTCTCGGTTTTTCCAGGAAAATGTCGGCCGAAAAAGGAAGTGTCCGCATCAACGATCTCCTCGAAGAAACCATCTCCTTTATCGAACGGGAGGCGGACAACAACTCGATTGCCATCATCAAGAACTTTTCCGAGGAGGTGCCGCCGATTCTCACCGATGGCCCGCAACTCCAGCAGGTTTTCCTGAATTTACTCAACAACGCGCTTGATGCGATCGGCCGCAGAGGGATGATTGAGATCGCCACCCGCCTTCATGCCGATCAGAGGTTGGAGATCACCTTTGCAGATAACGGCCCGGGGATGAAGCCAGAACAACTCAAACAGATATTCGATCCTTTCTTCACCACGAAAGATCCAAACAAGGGGACCGGTCTTGGGTTGTACATCAGTTACGACATCGTCAAGAAGCTAGGTGGTGAGATCTCCGGGGAAAATAGAGAACAGGGCGGCATGCTCTTCACCATTATCCTGCCGCTT
>JAZBPM010000402.1:0-3547 GCA_036351615.1 Desulfofustis sp. | reverse complement strand
AGGTTGGTGGAGCGCGATGCATGCATCCCGAGCATACCGAGGTAAAGCTCATGTTCCGGCGGAATGACACCGAGACCAAGCAGGGTCATCGTCGTCGGCAGTCCCCCTTTTTCGGCAAATTCCCTGGCCACCCGACCTGCGTTGCCATGGGTGACTCCCCCGCCGAGATAGAGAATCGGCCGCTGTGCCGCATCGATCATACTGACGGCCTGCTCCAGTGTGCGTTGCTCGAACGGTGCGGCAGCCGGTTTCGGCAAAGCCCCGGGCAAGGGTTCAGTGCATTCGATCAACTCATTCTGCACATCCTTGGGAATATCGATCAGAATCGGCCCCGGCCGGCCGCTAACGGCCAGGTGAAAGGCCTCGGGGATCACTTCGAGCAGTTCGGCTGCAGAGCGCACCAGGTAATTATGCTTGGTGATCGGGATGCTCAAACCGTAGACATCAACTTCCTGAAAGGCATCCGTACCGATCATCGACAACGGCACCTGGCCGGTGATGAAGACGACCGGTATCGAGTCGAGATAAGCATCGGCCATGGCCGTGATGATATTGGTCGCACCCGGCCCGGACGTGGCGAAACAGACCGCCGGACGCCCGGTGGAACGGGCCATGCCCTGGGCGATAAAGCCAGCCCCCTGCTCGTGGCGGGCGAGGATGTGGCGGATCGATCCTTCGCGGTAAAGCGCGTCGTAGAGCGGCAGGATCGAGCCGCCGGGGATGCCGGTTATCGTGGTGATGCCCTGCCTGGCCAGCAGTCTGATGGTCAACTGGGCGCCGGTGAGATGTGCCATGGTTCTCCTCCTGTCTTGGCTGAATGGTTCGTCGAAGACGGGGCGGGAGAAACAAAAAACCCCCGCCGGCCGGCGCCGACGGGGGTCGATACTCGTGATCGTTTACCCGTTACGGCGCCCCGCACACCATCACAATCACCACGACCACGAGTACGAGCACGGCACACTTCGTGCCGGCATCGGATATCGTGAACTGCAAGGCTGTCGTCGGGATGTGGTTCATGCGGTACAATCCGTCAAGGGTAGACAAAAAAATCGTTATTGCTGAATCAAGCTCTTAACAGACGACACGGGACGTGTCAAGACGATTTTCCTTTCTAGCTCAGTCTTCCGTCTGTCCCTTCTGAACCGGCTGTGTCTGCAGACGACACAAGCGTTTCGATAAATACGAGGATCTCGGTTATCGCCTTGCTGCGCACCTCGTCACGCTCCATAAGCACCTCGTGCCGGGCCCCGGCGTAACGTTTTACCGTGCACCTGGGCAGCCGGCGGGAAAGCGACAGCATCGCCGGCACACTGACCACCGTATCGTCCAGGCCGGCGAGCAGCAGAACCGGATAATTCAATCTATCACCACTGCCCCTGGCCCGGCGCATACCTCGATACGCCTGACGCAGCCAGCCAAATGTCGGGCTGCCCAGGGCCAGCTCGCTTCTGTCGACGATCATCTGCTGATTTCGGGCAAATCGCTCGGCATCACTGGTTAAATCGTTGCCGGCAAACGGCTGGTCCGCCCGAAACGGACCGCCGCCCCAGACGTAGCTGCCCCCACCACCGAACCGGCAGGCGAGAGCGGCGAGCACCTCGCCGAGCAGCGGCGGCAAAAGACAGCCGGTATTGATCTGCAGCATCGGCGAGACAAGGATCAGGCCGTCGGCCAGCCCCGGCCGATCGGCCAGGGCCAACGTGGCAATGGCACCGCCCATGGAGTGGGCAAGCAGGATCACGGGTCCCTCCGGATAGCGGGCAATCACCTGCTCGACGAGAGTGATCAGATCAGAAACATAAAAAGAAAAGTCGTCGATATGCCCCTTCTGCGGGTCGGCCAACGGCCGATCGGAGCCACCCTGGCCGAAATGTTCATAGAGGCAGATGGCGCACCCGCTTTTTTGCAGGTCACGCGCCACTTCCAGATATTTTTCAAGCCATTCCGTCCGACCGGTGACAACGATCACCACACCGCCGGCCTCCTCCCGGTTCTGCAGGGCAAAGCGTACCCGCCCACCGGCGGCCCCGGCAAAGAAGTCGATGGTAAAAGCCGCCCGAAACCAGTCAAACAACTCCTGCTGCTGTAAATCTGTCATAATGTTCTTGAGGTGGAATTCAGCGGTGATGTGGTCTCCCGCCTCGCACTATACCCGATAATCGTCCCCTGTCGATGACCGGTTGACCAATTCACGTGCCCCCGGTCAGCTCCCCGTAGACAGACCGATAGCGCGCCTCCGGAACCAATCCTCCCCGGACCGCCGGACTCTGGCACAGGCAGCATTACTGGGGACCTGCGGGACCCTGGGCCAGCCCACCGCTCAAAACTGTGGTCTTGCCAGAAACCGCCTAACCAACTAGTTAGGTTACCGACCAAAGTCCGCTGTGGTATAGATCTCCGCAAGAAGATAACAACTCGTGGCGCTTACGGTTCAACCTGCAGAAAAAATGAAACCGCCGAAAATGTCTTGCAACGCTTGCTGCAGTCGATTACGAACGGAGCGCGCTTTACCGCCGGGGACCGTTGCCCATCGCCATTGCTTCATTTTGGTGGTCGCTTCCCGGTATTGATTTCAGCGAAATAGCAATTGCGCTCTGATTAGTGACAAGGTACCTTTGATATTTCCGACTGATAGGCTTTTCATCTGAAACAGCCTTTAGGTTACCCTCTCGATTTTTGGTTGCTGCAATTCACCGATCCACCACCTTTATAGAGGAGTGACGCAATGAGCGTAATGGTTATCATTAAGCGAGTCTTCCGAATGGATCATACCGATGATTTGATTCCCTTGCTCAAGGAGTTGAGGAAAAGATCAGAAAAACAGCCGGGCTTTATATCGAGAGTGACATACTCAAAATTGAATGATCCAGGAGAATGCATAGTCATCAACGAGTGGGAAACTGCAGATGACTGGATAAACTGGATGAGCCGGGCAGAAGCGAAGGAATTGCAGTGGAAAATCGATTCTCTTATCGGGGAAAAAACCACATTTGAAATCTATAGACCCGAGGATTTCTGAAACAGCCCTCTTCTCCTTGTCCCAGATCAGCAAGCACATAGACCAACAGACCGTGCTCAACTGACAGGGCCGCTGAAACGTGACTCGTATTGTTCCTGTGGTTCATCGTTACTTTTGCTGGTTATTGTCCTGTATCGGCCGTAAAAATTCGACGCTCCCAAAGACACTTCTATTCATTTCCATTCAATGCATGATCAGTATCATGCCCGGCGAGTTGCATCGCTTATGCTTCTGTTTCCTATAGTTTTTATACGAAAATCGGCGGGACTGGTTTTAACCTGTCCCCCGCTAACTTTTAAAACCAACCGGCCATTCCGACTACGGCGCCGGTTTTCATCGTTCGACGTGCCCCCGGTTATTGGATTTAGAGCGCAGATGGCGACAAATTTCCTGTTGAGTGGTTCCGGTCCTGTAAGAAAATTAATCCTGCAGCATACAGGACCGGAAGTATTTGAAGGGTGGTATCATTTATGGGAACCTTGAAAAATTGTCATTTCGTCCAATCTCATCGTTGCGCAATCAAATTTT
>JAZBPM010000401.1:0-2301 GCA_036351615.1 Desulfofustis sp. | reverse complement strand
TGTCCGGTGGCCATGACGGCGCAGCCGTCGGCGCGGATATGGTCCAGGAACAACCCGAACTTGACGCTCCGGTTGCAGATCATGCACGGGTTCGGAGTCATACCGGCGCGATAGGTGGCGGCAAAGTACTCGAGTACGAGTCGATTGAAGTCCTGCCTGAGGTCGACGACCCGTAGATCGATGGCGAGGCGCCGGGCAATTGTTTCGACCTGCTCAAGCTGCCGATCAAAGCCCGGCTGGCCGATATTCATCAGAAAGCCCCGGATCCGGTGTTCTCGGCCCAGCAGCAGTGCAGCGGCGGTGGAATCGACACCGCCGCTGAGGGCAATGCCAATCGGCGTCTCGTTCATGGCGTAGCGCGTTGCCACCGTATGGCCGGCTGCAGGTGCCGGTCGGAGGAGGGCGGTTGACATACGGGAATGGTGATCATCTGCGGGGCAGGGTGGATTATTCGGGTTGAGTGGTCGATGGTCGCGATACGCCTTGCCGATCGGCGTATCAATAGTGTAGAAACAAGGACCGTCAACCCTTACTTTACTGCAGCATGATAGAAAAACAAAGCAAGAAAGCTGGCCCGCCGGTGCTGCCGGAATTGCTGGCGCCGGCCGGCAGTCTGGAAAAATTGGTTGTCGCCGGCCATTACGGTGCCGATGCCGTCTACCTTGGCGGACCCGATTATGGTCTGCGGGCCCGAGCCGGCACCTTCGACGAAGCGGGCCTGCGCCAGGCGGTCGCGCTGGCCCGCCAGGTCGGGGTAGCGGTCTACGTGACCGTCAACATCATCGCCCATAATCGGGATTTTGCCGGCTTGCCCGATTATCTGCGCCTGTTGCAGGAAATCGGCGTCGATGCGGCCATCGTCGCCGATCCCGGTATCGTCGCGCTGGCCGCATCGGTGGCACCCGAACTCCCCCTGCACCTGTCCACCCAGGCCAATGTCACCAACGCGGCTGCGGCCGAATTCTGGCAACGCCAGGGTGTGCGTCGCATCAATCTGGCGCGGGAGTTGTCCCTTGAAGAGATTCGGTCGATCAGGCAGCGCTGCTCGGCCGAGATCGAGATCTTCGTCCACGGTGCACTCTGTATATCATATTCCGGACGTTGTCTGCTCTCACACTACCTGACCGGCCGGGATGCCAACCGCGGGCATTGTGCTCAGCCATGCCGCTATCGCTATGCACTGATGGAAGAACAACGGCCCGGTCAGTGGTACCCGATAGAAGAAGATGAACGGGGGGCCTATATTTTTAACGCCAAGGATCTTTGCCTGCTCGGCCGTCTGCCGGAACTGGTTGCCGCCGGAGTCGATTCGTTGAAGATCGAAGGGAGGATGAAGTCGCTGTTTTATGTCGGGTCTGTGGTTCGGGCCTACCGGACGGCGCTTGATTTTCTGCGGGGGCTTGACCCCGGTGACTGGCGCCGACCGCAGGATATCGTATTGCCCAAAGAGCTGCTGGACGAGATTGCGCTGACCGGTACCCGGGATCTGACCATGAATTTTATCGACGAGCCGCCCGATGGTGCCGACATGCTTTACGACTCATCTCGCTGTGTGGTGCAGAGCGAACCGGTGGCAGTGGTCAGGGCGGTGGCATCGCTGCCCCTGGTGGAGATCAGAAATGCGCTCACCGTCGGTGAGCGCATTGAATACATGCACCGCAGCGGCCGTAACAGTCCGGCAACGGTCAGCGCTTTGTTCGACGAGCAGTGGCAGCCGCTGCAGCGGGCCAATCCGGGCAACCGGGTCTACCTGTCGCTGACCGAGCCGGTGCCCGGGATAGCGGTGCACTCGCTGTTCAGGCGCCGGCTCACCGCTGACGGCGGGGCGGCCGCCACCTGAACCTCACCCAACGGGGGGACAGGTTTCAACCTGTCCCCCGCTCACCTTGACGATGCAGCCTCCTACGGCAGGACCGGTCAGCCCTTCCAGCCACGACGCCGCACCTCATTACTCGCGGTGACTCCCTATGAGAAAGATTAGCGGGCCAGTTTGGCGATCTCCTGTTGCCAGAATGCCGGCCCGGTCTTGTGCACCGCCTGGCCCGCAGCATCGACGGCGACGGTCACCGGCATATCTTTGACCTCGAACTCGTAGATGGCTTCCATGCCGAGATCACCAAAGGCGACGATGCGCGAGGCTTTGATCGCCTTGGCCACCAGGTAGGCGGCGCCGCCGACGGCCATAAGGTAGACGGCGCCGTGTTGTTTGATCAACTCGATGGTCGCGTCGCCCCGTTCGGCCTTGCCGATCATGCCGCAGAGACCGGTCTGGCCGAGCATCATGCCGGTGTATTTGTCCAT
>JAZBPM010000400.1:0-2412 GCA_036351615.1 Desulfofustis sp. | reverse complement strand
GTTCAACGCGTCCCGCTGCAGCAGGTGCCGGCTGTGCATGGAGTTCTGCCCGGAATCGGCGATTACCGTCAACGAGCCTTTGTTGCCGCCTACTCGGCCGCCCCGCGGGTAACACGGGTCACCTCCCCCTGTTCAGCAGCGATTACCGAGAATATTTCACCTGTCGCCAAGACAACCGCTCGATCACCGGCCTGATCTCAGTTCGTAAACCAGTGCCTCGTCTTCAGACAAAACTTCACCAGCAGCAACATCACCGGCACCTCGATCAAAACCCCGACCACCGTGGCCAACGCAGCTCCGGAAGAGAGTCCGAAAAGCATGACCGCCGTGGCGATCGCTACTTCGAAATGATTCGAGGCGCCGATCATCGCCGCCGGCGCCGCATCCTCGTAACGCAGACGCAGCAAGCGGGCAGCGGTGTAGCCGAGGATAAAGATAAGCACGGTCTGCAAAAAGAGCGGTATGGATATCCACAGGATGGTCAACGGGTTGGCCAGAATCACCTCGCCCTTAAAACTGAACAGCAGCACCAGGGTAACCAGCAGGGCACCGATGGTGATCGGCGTCAGCACGTGTAGGAATTTCTCCTTGAACCAGATCTCGCCTTTGGTCCTGATCAGCCAAGTTCTGGAAAAATAGCCGGCGACCAGCGGCAGCGCGACGTAAATACCGACCGACAACAGCAGTGCCTGCCAGGGAATCGGCAATCGGCCGACTCCGAGGAGGAAACCGCCGAGCACTCCGTAGAGCAGCAGCATGACGAGTGAATTGATGGCAACCATGACCAGGGTCAGGCCGTCGTTGCCGCGTGACAGATATCCCCAGACGAGCACCATCGCCGTGCAGGGCGCGATGCCGAGCAGAATGCAACCGGCGAAGTAACTGCGCCAGAGCGGTACCTCCAACATTTTGATACCGTCCTGCAGGACCACGGTGCCGGCGCCGTGCTCGGCGCCGACCGGCAGGTCCAGACCAAACGGCATTTTCACCAGGTCGACCGCTTCAGCGCCGATCAGTCCCTTGAAGACGACGCCGAGAAAAAGCAGGGAGATGGCGTACATGGTAAACGGCTTGACCGCCCAGTTGATAAACAGCGTCAACATGACCGGGGTGCCGCTCTTGCCGGCCCTGATAACCGCGGCAAAATCGATTTTGACCATGATCGGATACATCATAAAGAACAGGCAGACGGCGATCGGGATAGACACCACCGGGGCGCCGTTCACGGTCAGGGCCATATCGTCGAGCGACCGGGCCAGATTCGGCGCCCAGGTGCCCAGCATGATGCCGCCGACGATACACAACCCGACCCAAACGGTCAGATAGCGCTCGAAGATGCTCGACATGCGCCGCTGGTTCATTGACTCATTTCCACTACCAGCCATTTCCTCCTCCTTGTTTCCATCTCACTTTTTCAGTTACCCGTTAATTACCCCGTGGTGATGCGAGACATTATCGTCCGGGCAACGATTCGGGCAGGGAGACTACCCAATCCCGGATCTCGTCGCGCACCCGGCGATAACAGTCCAGGATCTTCTGCTCATCGCCGCCATGCTTGGCAACCTCTCGTGCCAGGCGCGGCGGATCTGCAAAACCGACGTGGACCACACGAGTGGTGCCGGGAAAAAGCGGGCACGATTCATGGGCGTGGTCGCAGACGGTGATCACATAGTCGAAGCGCTGATCACCCAGCTCTTCCATGGTCTTGGAACGCTGCGTCGAGATGTCGACTCCGGCTTCGGCCATCACCGTCACCGCCCGCTCGTTGAGGCCGTGCTTCTCTATACCGGCCGAATACGCCTGAATCGTGTCTGGATGCAGATGTCTGGCCCAGCCCTCGGCCATCTGGCTGCGGCAGGAGTTGCCGGTACAGAGGAAGAGGATCTTCAGGGAGTTCATCGGTGGGCGCCTCTCGCTTTTTGGTTTCTGCACAGCTCCGCCCGTTCGCAGGTCACGATATCGGCGAGCAGTTGCCGGTCCGCTGCGATTTCCGCCGTGGCCGACACCGTCTTCTCGAGCCAGCGGCGTATGGGTTGGGGAAACGTGGGGTCGAGTCGATAGTAGACCCAGCGTTCCTCCTTACGGGAGAGAACGAGGCGTGCTTTCTGGAGAATGCTCAGATGCCGCGAAACGGTCGGGGGGGCCACGTCGAGCATCTCGACGATTTGACAGACGCACAGTTCATCGTGCTCCAACAACGCAGCCACGACCCGCAAACGGTTACCGTCGGCCAAGGCCTTCAATGCTTCCAAATAGGTGCGCACGGAGAAACCTCGAAAATGATTATTTGTTTATTTAGCTAAATATGTATCCAAGAATACGATTCGGCGTTTGAGCTGTCAAGCTTTTCGTGAACGGTGGATATCGTCGCCGCCGGCGGGTTTGTCTGTGAAACTCGCTCCTACGGGCTGG
>JAZBPM010000399.1:0-9975 GCA_036351615.1 Desulfofustis sp. | reverse complement strand
GAGGCGATAATTGTCTACAAAGAAGAAGCGGCATATCTTGCTTTGTATCAAGTATAGCTGAAACGACTGCTTCCTCGCCACAGACCAGGGACTATGCCCTGGCGATGATAACCTCTTTCTTTATTCGAGATGATTTAATGTTTCTGCTGTATCCACCCGCAGCTAAACCCGGTGAGCCGCCGGCCGGTATTGCCGGCCTGTCCGGGGCGTTGCGGCAACATGGGATTGCCAGCCAGATGGCCGATCTCGGGCTGGAGGGGATGCTGTATCTGCTGCACCATTGCCCGGAGCCCGATGCACAGGATCGCTGGACGCGCCGGGCCTGGAAGAACCGGGAGGCCAATCTGCGGGCCCTGCGGAGCGGAGATGCCTATAAGAATGGGTCTCGCTATCGCAAAGCGGTACTGGAGATTGGACGCCTGTTGGCGATGGTCGGTGATGATCGGGTGCGGGTGAGTCTGGCCGATTACCAGGATCGCCGGTTATCGCCGACAGTCAGTGCGGATTTGCTGCGCATGGCCGAAGAGCCGGAGACCAGCGTCTATTATCCGTTCTTTCGGTCGCGGCTGATCGATCTGCTTGAGCGTTATGCTTCCCGGTATATCGGCATTTCCATCAATTACCTGAGCCAGGCTTTGAGCGGCTTTGCGCTGATTGGTCTGGTGCGGCAACTGGCCCCCGGGGTTACCGTGGTGGCGGGGGGCGGGTTGATAACCTCGTGGATGTGCAGTTCACGCTGGTCCGAACCGTTTTCCGGTTTGATTGATCATTGTATCGCCGGACCGGGAGAGGGGCCGCTGCTCGAATTGTTCGGTTGCGATGGCGGTCATGATACCGAGGCAACCGGCCCCGATTTCAGTGACCTGCCGCGGAACGACTACCTCTCTCCGGGATTTGTATTGCCTTATAGTTGCTCTTCCGGTTGCTATTGGAATCGGTGCAGTTTCTGCCCGGAGCGTGCCGAGGGCAGCCGGTTTCTGATGAAATCGCCGGCTCGGGTTCGGGAGGAGATCGGGGGGCTGGTGACGCGGTATCGGCCAACTCTGCTTCATCTGCTTGATAACGCCGTGCCGCCGGCGGTGCTGGCGAGTTTCTCGGCGGACCATCCGGGCGTTCCCTGGTATGGCTTTGCCCGGATCAGCGAGCAGCTGGCGGATCTTGATTTCTGCCGCAGCCTGCGGGCCTCCGGCTGCGTGATGCTCAAGCTCGGTCTGGAATCGGGCTCGCAGCAGGTGCTCGATCGCCTGGATAAGGGGATCGACCTGCAGATTGGTGCCCGGGTGCTGGCGAACTTGCGCGAGGTGGGGATCGCTACCTATGTCTACCTGCTCTTCGGCACCCCGGCCGAAGACGAGCGCGACGCGCGGCAGACCTTGCGCTTCGTTTGTGAGTACCACCGGGCGATCACCTACCTCAACCTGGCCATCTTCAATATGCCGCTGGACAGCCCAGAAGCGCGGGAGGTGGAAACCGAGCCCTTTTCCGGCGATGACCTGGCGCTCTATACCGGATTCCGCCATCCGCGGGGGTGGGACCGGCGGCGGGTCCGGCGCTTTCTCGACCGGGAATTTCGCCGGCAGCCGCAGATCGCCGCTATTATCAGGCGTGATCCGCCGCAATTCACCTCCAATCATGCACCGCTGCTGGTGATGAATGGTCTTGACGGCGCTTAGCGATGTTCAGTAATAGTGAGCTGTTCGCGAAGAAGAATTGATACTTACCAGGGAGTGCGCTGAATACTGCCTTGTAGCAGGTCGCGGCAGGAAGCGCCCTCCTGATGGTGAAAAAAGAGATTGTCTTACCGTGAAAATTCCATGATAATGTCAGGGCTGTACAGCGCACACCGAACGACAGTCTACGCGAATCAAGCCGATCAGCGCCCGCAGCCGATGCTGAATCACCACGATGCCGGTTACGCACGCAGGCAGGGGCTGATCCGAAGGAGGATGCTGTGACCTTCAACGCCCACGGAGAGAAGAACAGGCAGAAAGTTGGCTCGGTGCTGGTCGTCGGCTCCGGGGTCGGTGGCATGCAGGCCGCTCTCGACCTGGCGGACAGCGGTCTGTTGGTGCACATGATCGGCGATGAGCCGTCGATCGGCGGTACCATGGCCCGCCTCGACAAGACGTTTCCCACCGGCGACTGCGCGATGTGCATGATTTCTCCGCGTATGGTCGAGTCCAGCCGGCACCCCAATATCAAGATGCACACCCTCGCCTCGGTCAAGGCGGTGGCCGGCGAGGAAGGCAATTTTACCGTCACCATCGAGCAACCGGCGCGCTATGTTGACCCGGATCGTTGCACCGGATGCGGCGCTTGCGAGCCGACCTGTCCGGTGAAGATTCCGAGCGAGTTCAACCTCGGTCTGGACAAGCGCAAGGCCATCTATGCCCTGTTCCCGCAGGCGGTCCCCAATACTCGAGCTATCGACAAGCGTTACTGCCTCTACCTGACGAAAAATGTCTGCCGCAAGTGCGAGAAGGCCTGCGATGCCCAGGCCATCAATTTTGCCGACGAGGATCGGGTTTACGACCTGAGTGTCGGCTCGATCATCCTGACCCCGGGCTTGAAGACATACAATCCGGCGATCCGGCAGGAGTTCGGCTACGGCCGCCTGGCAAACGTAGTCACCTCGCTGCAGTTCGAGCGGCTGTTGTCCGCTTCGGGACCCTGCGGTGGCACGGTGGCGCGGCCATCGGATCAGGCGCACCCGAAACGGCTGGCCTGGATTCAGTGCGTCGGCTCACGTAACAGCCATAACGCCAACCCGTGGTGCTCCTCGGTCTGCTGCATGTACGCCGCCAAGCAGGCGATCATCGCCAAAGAGCACGATCCCGAGGTGCAGGCCACCGTCTTTTACATGGAGCTGCGCGCCTTCGGCAAGGATTTCGACAAGTATATCGACAAGGCCAAGAACGAGAGCGGGGCCATCTACCGACGGGCCATGGTCTCGGAGATCATCGAGGATCCGGCCACCAAGAACCTGATCATCCACTATATCGATGAAGACGGGCACCGGATCAACGAGGAGTTCGACCTGGCCATCCTGTCCATCGGCTTCGAGCCGCACGAGCAGGCCCGCGCCTTTGCCGAGACCTTCGGCATCGACACCGACGACTATGGCTTTGCCGGCACCTCGAAACTGCGCCCGGTGGAGACCAGCCGTCCGGGCATTTACGTGGCCGGTATCTACCAGGGACCCAAGGATATCCCGGAAACGGTGATCCAGGCGAGCGGGGCGGCTTCACGCGCCATGTCCCTGCTCGGTGAGCAGCGAGGCACCGAGATAGAGGAAGTGGTTCTGCCTCCGGAGAGAGACATCGGTGGCGAGGAGCCGCGGGTCGGGGTCTTCGTCTGCCATTGCGGGGTCAATATCGCCGGCACTGTTGATGTCAAACAGGTGGCCGAGGCGGCCGCCGGCCAGCCGGGCGTGGTCCACGCCGAAACGGTGATCTATGCCTGCGCGCCGGACGGCCAGGAAAAGGTCAAGGAAACAATCAAGGAAAAAGGCCTGAACCGGGTGATCATCGCTTCCTGCACGCCGCGAACTCATTCGCCGCTGTTCCAGGATACGATCCGGGAGGTCGGCCTGAACAAGTTCCTCTTCGAGTTGGCCGATATCAGAGAGCAATGTTCCTGGGTCCACAAGGACGACAAGGAGATTGCCACGCACAAGGCGATCGAAATCACCAATATGAACATCGCTAAAGGGCGGCTGCTCGAACCGGTCTCGCAGAATTCGGTCGGCGTTACCCATATCGCGCTGGTCATTGGTGGCGGCATTGCCGGCATCAACGCGTCACTGTCCATGGCTTCCCAGGGGTACCAGGTCCATCTGGTGGAACGCGAAGCCGAGCTGGGCGGGCTGCTGCGTCGGGTGCGGCGCAATCTGGAGGGCGATGACGTGCAGGCCTACCTGGCCGGAGCCATCGCTCAGGTCGGGGAGCATCCGGCAATTACCGTGCACCTCGGCACCACCATCGATGTTACCGACGGCTTTGTCGGCAATTTCAAGACGACGCTGAGCAACGGCACGATTATCGAACACGGTGCGGTGCTGGTGACGACCGGCGGTGTCGAGTACCAGCCGGAGGAATATGGCTATAACCAGTCGGACAAGGTGATCACCCAGCGCCAGCTCGAGGACCAGCTGGCCGAGCGCGACCCCGCTGCCGGTGAATGTTACGTGATGATCCAATGTGTCGGCTCCCGCGAGGAACCGGCCAATTACTGCTCGCGGATCTGTTGCCAGGATGCACTGAAGAACAGCATCGCCATCAAACAGCGGCAGCCGCAGGCCACGGTGGCGGTGCTCTATCGCGATATGCGCGCCTACGGGCTGAAAGAGGATTATTACCGGCAGGCCCGCGATCTCGGGGTGCTGTTCTTTCTCTATACCCCGGACCACAAGCCGACGGTGCAGACCGATGGCGAGCGCTGTCGTGTCAGCTTTCCCGACAAGGTACTCGGCAAGGAAATGACCATCGATGCCGATTATGTCGTTCTCTCCACCGGGCTCAGACCGCAGCCCGATGCTCCGGAGATGGCCAAGAAATACAAGTTGACCTGCAATATCGACGACTTTTTCATGGAGGCCCATGTCAAGCTGCGACCGGTCGATTTTCCGAGCGAAGGGTTTTTCCTGGCCGGACTGGCCCATGCCCCGAAAAATCTCGAGGAGACTGTCGGCCAGGCCCTGGCCGCCGCCGGCCGGGCCGGGGCGCTGCTGTCCAAGGAGCAGCTGAAGGTCTCCGGCATTATCTCCAAGCACAACCGGGATATCTGCATGTCCTGCCTGGCCTGCTTCCGTGCCTGCCCGTTCGGCTCGCCGTTCATCGACGAGGATGGCCGGGTCAGTCATAACGAGGTGAAATGCACGGGCTGCGGTATCTGCGCCGGCGTTTGCCCGGCCAAGGCCTTTCAGGTCAATTTTTTCCGGGACGATCAGATTATCGCGATGATCGATTCTGTGACTGAAATCCATTAACCACACTTTCGGGAGGGAGCGCGAGCATGACACCTGGTGGAGAAGTCACCACGGAGCCGGTTAATCCGGAGAAGCGGCTCGAAGATATCCCCGCCGACTGGCGGGCCAACATCATCGCCTTTGCCTGCCACTATTGCGCGTTTGCCGCTGCCGACCTGGCCGGGGTGATGCGCCTGTCCTATCTGCCCAACGTCAAGATCGTCCGTCTGCCGTGCACCGGCAAACTCGACCAGATCTACGTGCTGCGGGCTTTTGAGAGGGGCATCGACGGCGTCTTCGTGGCCGGCTGACTGCCCGGTCAATGTCATTTCCTGGAAGGAAATACCAACGCCGCCAAGCGAATCGAACGCGTCAAGAAACTGCTGATCACTGTCGGCATCAACCCGGAGCGGGTTCATTTCTACAATCTGTCCGCGGCCCAGGGGCCGCGCTGGGCGGAGATCTGTACCGAGTTCTCGCAGCGGATCATCGACCTGGGTCCGTCGCCGATCTGGCTGGCCTTGAAGCGCAAGCAACACGGCACTACCGCCGAGTCGGCGGAAACGGTCTGAAGCCGCCTGTGCACCGGACTATCGTCATGGAATAAAGGAGTTGAAACGCTATGATCGTCGGACAACAAAAACCGTTTGAGGAAATCTGGCAGCTGGTCAAGGACCACAAGCAGCTCACGGTGTTCGGCTGCAATACCTGCGTCGCCGTCTGTCACCAGGGAGGTAACAAGGAAGCCGGGATTCTCGCCTCACAGTTGCGGATGCGGGCGGTGCAGGATGGGCTGGAGATCAAGATTGATGACAGCGGTATCGAGCGGCAATGCGAGCATGAATTTTTCGAAAAAGCCGAGGAATTGATCCGAGGCTCGGAGGCGGTGCTCAGCCTGGCCTGCGGTATCGGCGTCCAGTTCATGGCCGGCAAATATCCGAAAACCCCGGTCTATCCGGCACTCAACACGACCTTTCTCGGGGACGTTCCGGAGACCGGACTGTTTTCTGAGAAGTGCCAGGCCTGTGGTGATTGCGTACTCGGGTTGACCGGCGGTGTCTGTCCGGTCAGTCGTTGTGCCAAGCGGCTGCTCAACGGTCCCTGCGGCGGCTCGACCCACGGCAAGTGCGAGATATCGAAAGACACCGAGTGCGCCTGGCAGCTGGTCATCGATCGCTTGGAGGCGCTCGGGCGACTCGATGATTACGAAAAAGTGCAACCCATCAAAGATTGGTCGAAAGATCGGGCCGGCGGCCCCCGTACCTTTAAACTGGAGGACTTCTAATGGCCGAGACAGTAACCGGCAGCAGACTCGAGAAGGTATTGAAGAGCGGGCATCAGGCGGTTACCAGTGAATGCGGACCGCCCCGGTCCAGCGATGCCTCGCATATCATCACCAAGGGCCAGTTGATCAAGGACCATGTGGATTCTATCAACGTTACCGACAACCAGACCTCGGTGACCCGGCTCTGCAGCCTCGCCGCCTGTGTTCATCTAAAACTGCAGGGGCTCGACCCGGTATTGCAGATGGTGGTGCGGGATCGTAACCGGATCGCATTGCAGAGCGATATCCTCGGCGCGGCCTCGTTCGGAATCAACAATGTCCTCTGCCTCTCCGGCGATCACCAGCGCTTCGGCGATCATCCCCAGGCCCAGAATGTCTTCGACCTCGATTCGATGCAGTTGGTCCAGACGGTGCGGTATATGCGCGACGAGGGCAAATTCCTCAGCGGCGACGAGATCAAGCAACCGCCGAGCATGTTCGTCGGTGCGGCCGCTAACCCGTTCGGAGACCCGTTCAAGATCCGCGTACCGCGCCTGGCCAAGAAAGTGGCCTGCGGTGCCGAGTTTATCCAGACCCAGTGCATCTACAATCTCGACAAGTTCGAGAAATGGATGGAGGGTGTTCGCGAGCGTGGCCTGCATGAAAAGATCTATATCCTGGCCGGCATCACCCCGATGCGCTCCGTCGGTATGGCCCGATACCTGCAGAAAAACGTGCCCGGCATGGACGTGCCCGACGAGTTGATCGAACGGATGAAAGGAGTCGAGAAAAAAAAGCAGGCCGACGAGGGCATCACCATCGCCGTGGAGACCATCCAGCGCCTCAGGGAGTGCAAGGGCGTAGCCGGATTCCACGTGATGGCCATCGAGTGGGAGGAAAAGGTACCGGAGATCGTCGAACGCTCCGGTCTCTACCCGCGACCGAAGATCGATTGACAAAAAAAGGGACAGCCCCCTTTTTGCCCAAGCAAAAAGGGGACTGTCCCTTTTTTTTCTTTTTTTAAACGGGTCTGATATTGACCGCGCAGACCTTGAGTTCCGGAATCTTGCAGATCGGGTCGTGCGCCGGGTTGGTGAGGATGTTGGCGCAGCTCTCGATGAAATGGAACGGCATGAAGACCGAGCCCGCTTCGATCCGGCCGGTGATCAGAGCCTTGGTGTCCACCGAACCGCGCCGTGACGATACCGTTACCGTGTCGCCGTGGCGGATCTGCAGTCTTTCGGCGTCGTCGCTACTGATTTCGATGTAGCCTTCCTCGATTTCCGCATCGAGGCTCGGCGAATTCCTGGTCATCGTGCCGGTATGGTAGTGGGCGAAGACCCGGCCCGTCGAGAACCACAGCGGGTACTGCTCGTCGATTGCCTCGGCCGGCGGCAGGAAGGCGATTGGATGGAACAACCCCTTGCCGCGGGCGATCTTGCCCTGGTGCAGGAAGCGGGTGCCGGGGTGATCCGGGGTCGGGCAGGGCCATTGCAGGCCGTCCCCTTCCAGGCGGTCGTAGGAGATGCCACCATAGGAGGGCGTCAAACGGGTCATCTCGTCAAAGATCTCTTCCGGGCCTCCATAGCTCATCGGGTAGCCGAAGCGGCTGGCGATGTCCTGGATGATCTGCCAGTCCTGCCGCGCTTCACCGAGGGGCTCGATGGCTTGGCGTACCCGGCTGACCCGTCGTTCGGTATTGGTGAAGGTGCCGTCTTTTTCAGCGAACGATACGCCGGGCAGCACCACGTCGGCCAATTCGGCGGTGGCGGTCAGGAAGATATCCTGCACCACGAGAAATTCGGCCTTCGCCAGCGCTTTTTTGACGTGGTTGACGTCCGGGTCGGAGACCACCGGATTTTCTCCCATGATATAGAGGGCCTTGACCGAATCGTTCTCCAGTCCTTCGAGCATGCCGGGGATGGTCAGGCCGATCTGTCCCGACAGGTGGTCGACACCCCAGGCCGTGGCAAATTTTTCCGCAGCCGCAGGGCTGGTGACGGTCTGATAGGCGGTGAAGACGTTGGGCAGCCCGCCCATGTCGCAGGCCCCCTGGACGTTGTTCTGGCCGCGGAGCGGGTTGACGCCTGACGACTCCTTGCCCAGGTTACCGGTGAGCATGGCCAGATTTGCCAGGGTCTTGACGTTATCGACACCGGTGGTGTGCTGGGTGATGCCCATGCAGTAGACGATGGAACCCTTCTCCGCCGTGCCGTAGAGCTTGGCGATGGTGCGGATGTCATCGGCCGAGACGCCGCAGATCTCGGCCGCCGTTTCCGGCGGAAACTGCTCGATGACCTTGGCAAAGGCGGCGAACTCCTCGGTCTGTTCGTCGATGTAGACCTGATCGTGCCAGCCGTTCTCCAGGATGACATGCATGACACCGTTGAGCAGCGCCACGTCGGTGCCCATCCGGTGGCTGATCCGCAGGTCGGCGATTTCCGAGATATGGACCTTGCGTGGGTCGGCGACGATGACCTTTGCCCCGTTCTTCTTGGCGCGAAAGATCCGGGTTGCGATCAGCGGATGGGCGACGGTGGTGTTGGAGCCGATGATGAAGATGCAGTCGGCCTGCTCGAACTCCTCGATGGAGTTGGTCATCGCTCCGCTCCCGAATGCCGCGGCAAGACCTGCCACGGTGGAGCTGTGTCAGAGCCGGGCACAATGATCGATGTTGTTGGTGCCGACCGCCGCCCGGGCGAATTTCTGCAGCAGGTAGTTCTCCTCGTTGGTCACCTTGGCCGACGTCAGAAAGGCGATGGCGTCGGGGCCGCTGGCCTGTTTGATCTCGCGCAGGCGCGTTGCCGTGTAGTCCAGCGCCTCGTCCCAGGAGACGGACTCGAGCACGCCGTTTTTCCGTACCAGCGGGGTTTTCAGCCGTCCTTCGTTGCGGATGAACTCGTGCACGTTCCACCCCTTGATGCACAGCTTGCCCTCGTTGACCGGGCTGGTCTTGCAGGGGATAGTGCCGATCGGCTCGCCGTCGAGGACTTCGAGGAAAAAGTTGCAGCCGCAGCCGCAATAGGTACAAGTCGTCAGTGTGGTCCGGTAGTCCATGGTTTTCCTTCCTATTTCTTGTCTTCGACAGGATCCAGGATATTGAACGGCGAGCGCTGGCCGCGGCGCAGTCCGGTGGTATAGTCGAACGAGTCGGCCAGGACGCCGTTGATTTTCTTGTACAGGGTGCGCAACGGAATGGTCGACGGGCAGGCCTCTTCACACAGTCCGCAGTCGATACAGCGGCCGGCCATGTGCATGGCCCGGGTGTGGTGGAAGACCGGGATTTCCGGCGGCAGTTCGCCTCGTTTGATCAGGTCGTCGCACTTGAGGCTGCACTCGTTGCAGAAACACATCGGACAGATATTGCTGCAGCCGTAACACTTGATACACTTGACGAACTCCTCCATCCAGAAGGCGAAGCGCTCCGTTGCGCCGAGAGCCTCCACTGCGGCGACGGAAGCCGCCGCTACCGGTGCAGCCTTTTCGCCGGCGATAAAATCGTCGGGGTAGGGGGCCGAGCACTCACAGCGGTCGGCAAGTTCCTGGGGGCAGGCGATGCCTACCGGGACCACCTTGTTGGGACTGAGCTGGTTCCAGGTATAGAGCGCTTTCAGGCCCCGGTCGTCGCAGCCCCTGACGAGCACGCCGAAGGTCTTGTCGGGGTAGGCCTTGACCAGGTTGAGCAAATACTTGTTGAGCGGGTAGCGGGCATCGCCGGGACGGTCCCGGTCGCCGAGCACCATTT
>JAZBPM010000398.1:0-2371 GCA_036351615.1 Desulfofustis sp. | reverse complement strand
TCTTCAACCGTATGGTGAGCGTCGATCTCCAGATCCCCCCTGGCCTCGACCTGCAGGTCAAAAAAACCGTGGCGGGCGATCTGGGTCAGCATGTGATCGAGAAAGGGCACACCGGATTCAATCTGGTGTGTGCCGCGTCCATCCAGGTCGAGGGTCACACTGATCTCGGTTTCCTTGGTCTTACGGCTGATCGTGGCGGTCCGTGCCATGGTCTCCTCCAGAGAGTTATTACTGTTTATTCCCTGCCCAGCCTGATCGATACCGATTTGGCATGGGCTTCCAGCCCCTCGAGCTCGGCAATCCTGACAATGCTCTTTCCTAGCCGTTCCAGCCCTTGTTGACTGAAGGAGATCAGGCTCGACTTCTTAACGAAGTCATCGGTGCCAAGCGGCGAGAAGAAACGCGCCGTCCCTCCGGTCGGTAAAGTATGGTTCGGCCCGGCCAGATAATCACCGGCGGCCTCCGGGGTGTTGTGGCCGAGGAAAATCGCGCCGGCGTGGCGGATCTGCGGCAGGAGTTCGAAAGGCTCGGCAACAGCCAGTTCGAGATGTTCGGGGGCGATCCGGTTGCTGAACTCTGCCGCTTCGGCGAGGTCACGGGCAACGATCACCGCCCCGTAGTTGTTTATCGACTGGCGGGCAATCGTAGCACGTGACAGCAATACCAGCTGGCTTTCAAGTTGATCGACCACCCGGCGGCCGAAGGCTTCGTCGGTGGTGATCAGGATCGAGGCGGCCAGCTCATCGTGTTCGGCCTGGGACAGCAGGTCGGCTGCGATATGTGCCGGCTCGCCGCTGCCGTCGTTGATCACCAGGATTTCACTCGGGCCGGCGATCATGTCAATGTCAACCGTGCCGAAGACCAGGCGTTTGGCCGTGGCCACATAGATGTTGCCCGGCCCGGTGATCTTGTCGACTTTCGGTATGCTCGCCGTGCCGTAAGCCAGGGCCGCGACCGCCTGGTCGCCACCGATCTTGAAAATCCGGTCGACACCGGCGATACGGGCTGCGGCCAGTACGTATGGGTTGACCACGCCGTCGGGCATTGGCACAACCATGATAATTTCGCCCACTCCGGCCACCTTGGCCGGCACGGCATTCATCAGCACTGAAGAGGGGTATGCCGCCTTGCCGCCGGGCACGTAAATGCCGACCCGGTCCAGGGGCGTGACCATCTGGCCAAGCCGGATATCGGGCTCATCGTCTGTCAGCCAGGTCACTTCCTTCTGCCGGCGATGGAAAGCGGCAATCCGGTCGGCAGCCAACTGCAATGTCGCCAGAGTTGCCCGGTCGACAGCGGCCAACGCCTGTTCAATTTCAGGCGTGGAGACTTCAAGAGTCGTGGCGTCAAGCTTGAGGCGATCGAAGCGTTCCGTATATTCAAAAAGGGCCGCATCGCCGCGTTCGCGGACATCGGCCAGGATCGCCTCGACCGTCTGCAATATCCCGTCGGGGGTCGTCTCGCCACGCTCGCTGATCGTGCGAAAAGCCTCTTCAAAACCGGCATCTGAAAATTGCAGAAAACGAATCATCACCTCTCCTTCTGCGTGCGTTGCTAACCTGAAATCCGCGGGCCATCCTCGATGACTTTTTCCAACTCTTCAATCAACCGGGAGATGCGGCGGTGCTTGGTCTTGAGGCTGGCACGGTTGACGATCAGTCGACTGGTCACCTCGGCAATCGTCTCCACTTCGACCAGGCCATTTTCGCGCATGGTCCCACCGGTCGAGACCAGGTCGACGATCCGCTCGGCCAGGCCGACCAGTGGCGAAAGCTCAATCGATCCGTACAGCTTGATAATTTCTACCTGGACGCCTTTGGCGGCGAAGAATTTTTCTGTGACATTCGGATACTTGGTGGCCACCCGGATATTCGACCAGCCGGCCGGGTCATCATCCTGACATAGCTCTTTCGGCTCGGCGACGACCAGGCGACAGTAACCGAACTGCAGATCAAGCGGCTCGTAGAGGTCCCGGTCCTGTTCCAGCAGGGTATCCTTGCCGACCACGCCGATGTCGGCGCAACCATGTTCTACATAAGTCGGCACATCCTGGGCGCGAACCGCCATGAACCGCAGCTTGTCATCGTGGTTCTCGAAGACCAGCTTGCGACCGGGATCATCCATCTCCGGACAGGTGATGCCGATCCTGGCGAACAGGTCCATGGAGTCCTGCATGATGCGCCCCTTGGGCAGGGCGAAGGTCAGATAATCAATCATTATAAGTCCGTGGCTGGAGGCTGGCGGGCAGGGGCCTGCCAAGCTGTCAGATAATTTGGCAGTTTAACCAGTCCCCTGTCCTCAGTCACTAAGTTTTTATGCCGGGACACGTTCGATATCCGCGCCCAGCCCGCGGAATTTCTCTTCGAGTCTC
>JAZBPM010000397.1:0-9913 GCA_036351615.1 Desulfofustis sp. | reverse complement strand
TAACCTGTCCCCCGCTAACTTTCACTGACCAGACCTTCCCACCACGGCGCCGACTTTTGTCGTTCGTTGTGATCTTCGTCATGGATGTTATAGAAAAAAACGTCGCTTCGGTCGGAACAACTCATCGATCAAGCAAAATCGCCGCCAATTCGGCAAAGCCGAGTCCCCCCTCGCTATCGGTCACCCAGGCGGGCCGGTGCGTCAATTCGTCGAGCCACGGCCGGATGTTGGCAACACCCACCGAGTTCGGGAAAAAGCCGAACATCGGCGTGTCGTTCGGTGAATCACCGGCGTAGATGAAGGTTTCCCGCTGTCTGCCAACATCGATGGCCAATGACTCCATGAACAACCGTTTGGTCATGGTCAACTTGTCGTAGCTGCCGAACCAGCCGTTGACGTGGATCGAACTGATCTTGGCCGTCGCCCCGGCCGCTTCGAACAATGCAACGATACGATCGACGGCGGTCCGCGCCAGCGGTACCACATCCTCGCAGAAATCAATGGCCAGATCCGCCTCCCGATAACCTTGGTCGGCGGAGACCCGGCACCCCGGCACCGACCGGAGGATATCGTCTTGCAGCTGTTCCAGACGGTGCCGGTTGTTACGGCGTGACTCTTCGTCGCAGGCATAGCTGCGCATCATTTTCCTCCGGGTCTCGTCGTAGCGGAAATAAAAGGCGCCGTTCTCTCCAACCACCGCAAATACTGGCCACATCCTGGCGATGTGGTCACACCAGCCGGCGGGCCGGCCGGTAATCGGTACGACCCTGATGCCGGCGGCTTGCAAATCCTCCAGGGCCTGAAAAGCAGCGGCCGGCAGTTTGCCGTGCAGGGTCAGTGTGTCGTCGATATCGGTGAGTACGAACCTGATCTGCCGGCGGATCGACAGCGGCATTTCGCAAAATGGTTTCATCGATGATCCTTGTCGAGGTAGGCCCGGCTGCCTTGCTTCTTGTTTCTCTGTCCCCCTGCCTGATGTCGGGGTGCCGGACTGGACGGTGACGAGGGCGCGAGGCCCGCCGACGAGCCACCTTACCACCCGGGGCCGATCTCTGCCAGGTCCAAGCGGAGGGTGGGGCTGCCGGATGGCGGAGAGGCAATGGAAATCTCATCAATTGGTAATCTGTTTCTAACCTGTCCCGAGTTCATTGCGATCTGTGACTGAGTACGCTTGATAGCGATGGATAATCGATCAGCAGAGAGAAGCGGCGAGGAGCGATCATGGAGCGGGAAGCGTTGAACTATTATTTGCAGCACGTGCCTATTGAACAATTGCAGGATGAGTGTGGTGCTGTTGCCGGGTGTGCGCACGTCGAATTTATCGGTAAGGCCACCCCGCAAACCCTGCTCGTACCAGCGCGCGATCCAATTACCGGCGGAACGTTCTTTGCCGGAGAAGTGCTCGTGACCAGCTGTATCGTCAGAGTGAACGAGGTGCCGGGTTGGGCCATGGTTATGGATGATCGTCCCGAGTTGGCCGGTCTTGTCGCGACCCTCGATGCGGCCTTTGCCGCCGGGATCAGGATAGCAGAGATCACCGCTTTGGCCGGAAATGGAAGCCGTGTACTGGCGCAGCACAACAGCGAGATGAATCGCCGGACCAGTGCCACCCGGGTATCGTTCGATCTGCTCTGATCAATGCCTTCACGTGATCGATGATACGAAAACGATAAGGAGATGGGGCCATGTCGACGGGCCAGGATATAGAACGGATCAACCGGATGAATTTTCGTAGCGCCCTCAACGCTCTGGCTTATCCAGGCCGGTTGCACCGGGTGACACCCTTGTTTGACTCGGGCCTGCTGGCCCTGGCCAGTGTGCTGCTGTATGCCGAAGTGACCTACCATTACCAGGGTGGTCGTGATATCCACTTGATCGAGGCGCTCACCGGCACCCGTTCGGCTGATGCGGTCGCTGCCGATTATCTGTTCAGCGACGGTGAATCCCCGGAGCTACTCGCACAGGCTCGGGTCGGTACGCAGGATAGTCCGGAATTCGGTGCCACTCTGGTAATCGACTGCCTGGCTGGGACGCGGTCGATCAAAACCGTACTGACCGGCCCCGGTATTGACGGCAGCAGGCGGCGCGAGTTGCCGCTGTCGCGGGAACTGCTCGAAGACCTTGAAGAAAAGAACAGTGGTTTTCCACTCGGCGTCGATTGCTTTCTGCTCGTTGGTAGTGACGGCCTGATCGGCCTGCCGCGCACGACCCGAATAGAGGTATTGTCATGAGTTATGTGGCGATCAAAGGTGGCACCGAGGCCATTCGCGCTTCCAAGCAATTTCTGCGTGATGAGGTGCAGGCGGCGGCGGACATCGGTGACGAGCAATTGATTCACGGTCTGCGTTTTGCCTGCGACCGGGTCATATCCGAAGGTGCGCTCTACAGTGAAAAGCTCGCGGCGGAAGCGGTTCGACGATCCGGTGGCGATCTGCTGGAGGCGGCGTTCTACCTCCGCGCCCACCGCTCGACCTGTCAGCGGATCGGCAGTGTGAGCCGGCTCGACAGTGGTGATTTGCGCATTCTGCGACGAATATCCTCGGCCTTCAAGGATATCGAAGGCGGTCAGATTCTCGGTCCATCCTGCGATTACGTCATCCGTCTATTTGCCAGCCGCGCTCCCGAAATGGCGACTCAGCGCGACACCACGGTAACCGGTGAAGGCAATATCTTTGCACCAAGTGCCCTGCAGTCGCTGCGCGACAAGGATCTGGTGGTGGTGCTGGCCGAGCCTGACGGTGAGCCGTTTGATGTGACGCGCAGTTTTCCGCTGCCGCCCTATCCGCGCAGCGCTGTGATGCAGGTCATGGCCCGCGGCGAGACCGGTTCGCTGCTCGCCTTTGCCTATACGTCGATGCGCGGTTACGGCGACGTTCATCCGACCATCGGTGATCTGCGTCTCGGGTGGGCTGATCTACGTTTTACCCATCCATTCAGCAAAGAGCAGGTGACGGTCGGTGAACTTCGCCTGACCGCCTGCGAAACGGTCGGAACCTTTGTTCGTGACCGGCGTGACGGTGCGCTGCGACTGGCCGTCGGTTACGGACTGTGTTTCGGTTTCAACGAGACCAAGGCGATCGCCATGTCCATCCTCGACCTGGCCATGAACCATCCCGGCTATTCGGTGGGTGGTCCGGGTGTTGCCACCAGCACGGAAATGATCATTCACCATGTCGATGCGATCGAGTCGATGGGCTTTACCAATCACTTCAAGCTGCCGCACTATGTGACCTTCCAGGCGGATTTGCAGGTGTTTGGAGCGGCCAGGGAGCGCGGTGATGAGTAGCGGAGTGACGTTCGGTTTTTTTGACGAAGATGCCAAAAAGGAAATCCGTCGGGCCCTGCTCAAAGCGGTGGCGTTGCCCGGTTATATCGTGCCGTTTGCCTCGCGGGAGATGCCGATCGCCCGTGGCTGGGGCACCGGTGGCTTGCAGATCCCCCTGTCGCTGATCATCGAGGAAGACACGTTGAAGGTGATCGACCAGGGCTGTGACGGTTCGGTCAATGCCGTCAATATTCGCGATTTCATTCGCTCGGTGACGGCGGTGCCGGAGACGACCGACACTACGGCGGCGACGATCATCCAGACTCGGCACCGGATTCGGGAGCACCCGCTGCAAGAGGGGCAGACCCTGGTCTTCCAGGTGCCGTACCCGGAGGTGTTGACCACGGTAGAACCGGACACCGCCCGGCAGAAAGCCATGCACGCCAACGTCGATTACGCCAAGCTCTGGGTGCTGCTCTACGAGGATACCGCTCAATTCGGCGACAGCCGGATTTCGGCCCGCTACCCGGTCCAGGTCAATGATCACTATGTGATGGATCCGTCGCCGATTCCCAAGTATGACATCCCGCGGCTCACCAATAATCCGGCCTTGCAATTGTTCGGTGCCGGCAGGGAAAAGCGGATTTACGCAATTCCTCCCTATACCGGTGTTGAACCGCTCAAGTTCAGTGATCGGGCATTTTCCATCGAACGGTTCGACGACAAAGCATGCGCGCGGTGCGGCGCCACGGGTGTCTTCCTTGATGAAGTCAACCGGGACAACACGACGCTCTATTTCTGCAGTGACTCTTTCTATTGCGACAGCAGGTTGTCAGGACGGGCCGATGCTTCTTGAAATCAAAAACCTCAGCAAGATCTACGGCGGCGGCTGCGAACACTGCCTCGACTTGACCGGAGCAGCCGGCGATAACGGCATCTGTCCGCGCTGCCGGGCACTGGTGGCCGTCAACAGGGTCGACCTGCGGCTCGGCGAGGGCGAGATCCTCGGGGTAGTCGGTGAGTCGGGGAGCGGCAAATCGACGCTGCTGCAGTTGATTTACCAGGACCAGCAGGCCAGCGGCGGGCAGATTTTTTTTAACGGCATCAGCGATCGCCGGGGCCGGCCGCAGAGTATTCTCGAACTGCCATCGGCCCGGGTGGCCTGGCTGCGTAATCACGAGATGTCGATGATTTACCAGAACCCGCATCTCGGGCTCAACTTCAGGTTTTCGGCCGGCGGTAATATTGCCGAGAAAATCCTTGGTTCCGGCGAGCGGCGATTTGCGGTGATCCGGAATCGCGCGCTCCATTATTTCGGTAAGATCGAGATGCCCATCTCCCGGATTGATGATTACCCCGAAATGTTTTCCGGGGGCCAGCAGCAGCGTATCCAGATCGCCAAGGCCCTGGCCAACTCGCCACGGCTGTTGCTGCTCGACGAGCCGACGACCGGGCTCGATGTCTCGGTCCAGGCCAGGATCCTCGATCTGATCCGGGGCCTGCAGCATGAAATGGGGTTTTCGATGATCGTCGTCTCCCACGATCTCGGCGTCATCAATCACTTGACCGACCTGACGGTGGTCATGAAAAACGGCACCCTGGTGGAATACGGCCTGACCGACCAGATCCTGGAAGATCCCCAGCATCCCTACACCCAGCTGCTCGTGTCGAGCAAGCTTTAGGATCCTACGAGATGACGGACAAACAGCAGCTCAATGGTTGGAAATTGCAGGTCCGTGGGCTCACCAAGATGTTTACGTTGCACCATCGTGGCGGCGCACAGGTCTGCGGCTTTCGTGATCTCGACCTGGAGGTTGGTGCCGGCCAGCTACTCGCCCTGTATGGACCGAGCGGGGCCGGCAAGTCATCGGTGCTCAAGTCCATCTACCGCACCTATCGCCCTCAGTCCGGCAGTGTCCGGTTCAACCGGCAGGACGGCAGCGTCGTCGATCTGGCCTGTTGTCCGGAGAGTATGGTGCTCGATCTGCGGCGCCGGGAAATCGCCTTCGTCACTCAGTTTTTAAAGACCCTGCCACGGATTAGTGCCCTTGACGTCGTCGCCCAGCCGCTCGTCGAACTCGGGGAGCCAGCCGAACGGGCCCGGGACCAAGCCGCCGATCTGCTCGGTCGGCTCGGTATCCGCGAGGAATTGCTGGCCTTGTCGCCTCTGACCTTTTCCGGTGGGGAACAGCAGCGGGTCAATATCGCCCGGGCGGTCATTGCGCCGAAGGAATTGATCCTGCTCGATGAACCGACCGCATCGCTCGATCATCACAGCTCGAACGTGGTGCTCGATATTCTTGCCGATCTGAAAAAACGAGGAATTGCGATGATCGCTATTTTCCATGACCAAAGCAAGATTGAACGGGTGGCCGATGCGTCCTGCCGAATCGATCGGAGCAGCTGAGGGTCGGATCGGGGCAGCATCCCGTTTCTGAGCACGAACACAACGTTTACCTGCAGCCTCGGCTGCTATTGTCATTATGAACAGAGCGGATAACAGGTCAATAGACGATGAGCGGAGTACCCTTCGGTTAAGTCTGCAGCCCACCATTGCAGCCGATGCTTCGGTGCGGGACTGCGCGTTGGGGCGCTATACCGAGGTTGCCGCCGGGGCAAAGCTCGAAGAAACCGTGCTCGGTGACTATTCCTACGTGATGGAGCGAAGCGATTGCATCTACGCGCAGATCGGGAAATTCGTCAATATCGCCTCAGACGTCAGGATTAACCCTGGCAATCACCCGGTCGAATGGGTCAGTCAGCACCACTTTCTCTACCGGATGACCCGTTATGACCTGGCCGGCCATGACGATGAATCATTTTTTGCCTGGCGACGATTGCAGAAAGTCGTTATCGGCCACGATGTCTGGATCGGTCATCGGGCCATCGTCCTGCCGGGCATTACCATCGGCAATGGTGCGGTGGTCGGCGCCGGCACGGTGGTCACCCGTGATGTGCCGCCCTATGCCGTTGTCGCCGGGGTACCGGGCCGACGGATTCGCAGCCGTTTCCCGGAAGCGGTTTGGCGCCGGCTGGAACAGACGGCCTGGTGGGATTGGGAGCATCAGGTCCTCGCTGAACGGCTCGATGACTTTCGCGATGTCCGCCATTTTCTGGCATTGTACGGGCGCGAACGATGACGATAATTCTCGTGGTCGGGGCGAGCGGTTCCGGGAAGGATACGCTTATCCAGGCTGCTCGGAGTCGATTCGACCGGGAGCTGTTCTTTGCCCGTCGTTATATCACCAGGCCTCCCGGTGATCATGAAGATAATTATTATATCAGTCGGGAAGGTTTTCTGGTGTTGCAGGCGGCCGGTTTTTTTCTGTCGAACTGGCGGGCGCATGGACTCTGTTATGGTATCGCCCGGTCCGACTGTTTTCCGGAGAGCGGCGCCGGAGCGGTTCTCGCCTCAGTGTCACGTTCGGTCATCGGAGATTTCGAGGCCCGTTTCGACGACGTGATTACCATCCAGGTTTGGGCCAGAGTCGAAGTGCTCGAACGGCGCTTGCGATGTCGGGGCCGGGAGAGCACCGAAGCGGTCAGGCAGCGATTGTTGCGGGCGACTGCGCCGGTACGGGCGAGGCAGTTGATTCCGTTCGATAATTCGGGAAACCTGGATGCTTCGCGGGAGCGTTTTGCCAGCCTGCTCTATCGGCTCGTCAATTGCCGCCAGACGGCGGTATAATGGGGAGCTTGAAAAAATCTGAATTTCGTTCAAGATACGAGACGTATAGGAAAAATTTTACCGCAGACATGGATGCTATTCCGAGGATGCAATTTGTTTGCGAACTGATGAAATCGGGCGGAATGACACCTTTTCAAGGTTCCCTGAGGTGATCAGGACAGAGATGGAGTCAACGGCGGCGAGACCGTCGAGCTCGGCTGCCGGGCGGCGGGTTGCACTTTACTTCGCACCGCTTGCCGAGTCGGCGCTGGCTGTGACGGCAGCCAGATGGCTGGGTAGGACCGCAGAGACTGCGCACGACAGCGGCGGACTTGCGGTGCCGGGGGTACCCGAACACCGATTGCAACGATGCCGGGCGGCACCATTTCATTATGGCTTTCACGCAACGCTAAAGCCGCCGTTTCAGCTTCGTGACGGGGTGACGATAGACGATCTTGGCCACTGCGTGGAGCGGGTTTGTGCTGTCCGCCGGGCGGTTGTCTTGCCACCACTGCAGGTCGCCGAACTCAATGATTTTATCTGCTTACGACCAGTTGCTCCCTGCCTCGCGATTGACAGGCTCGCCGCTGATCTGGTCGCGCGGCTCGATTGGTGCCGACGCCCGCCCGATGCGGCGGAATTGGCCCGTCGATATCGGGCCGGCCTGTCCGTCCGCCAGCAACAGCTGCTCCTCCGCTGGGGATACCCCTATGTGCTTGATGAGTTCAGATTTCACCTGACCCTGACCGGGGCATTGACCGACAACCGTGAACGGGCGAAGCTCCGCCGTTTCCTCGAAGAACTCTTTGCTGAAGCGTTGCAGACAGCGGTGGTTGTCGATCGAGTCAGTCTGTTCATCGAGGACGACGGTCAACCACTGATCTTGTCTGCGGCCTATCCGCTGGCGGCGGAAGGGGAGAGCGGGCCTTCGTAAGGCAGCTTCCGGCTAAACCGACGAGCCCTGGGAAACTGATTTTCAGATAAAAAATGGTGAAGAAATATCGGAAACCGTGCCGAGTAAAGAAATCGATCGGCAATCGTTCGAATTGTATGGAAAAAGTATCAGAAAAACAGTTGCCTTGCCGAGTATGATCGACTAGGGTAGAAAACCTGGACAGGCACCTGTCCGGAGGGGCTGTGACGTGTGAGTGTATGGGCAGTATGACTTTTTCCGAGCAATGAGAAGGAGGGGTTATGGAATTACTCAATTCGATTAGCGGTCTGGTATGGGGTCCACCGATGCTCATTTTACTGGTCGGCACCGGAATCTTTCTCACTATCAGGCTGCGCGGGCTGCAGTTCACCAAGCTGTTGTATGCGCACAAGCTGATTTTTACCAGTGACAAGAAGAGCGAGGGAGATATCTCGCACTACCAGGCCTTGACAACTGCCCTGGCAGCGACCATCGGTACCGGTAACATCGCCGGTGTGGCCACGGCCATTTTCCTCGGTGGTCCTGGCGCGGTCTTTTGGATGTGGATGACCGGACTGGTCGGAATGGCGACCAAGTATTCCGAGGCCATCCTGGCGGTCAAGTACCGCGTTACCGATAGCCGCGGTGAGATGTGCGGCGGCCCGATGTACTATATCGAGAAAGGGATGGGCTGGAAATGGCTTGGTGTCCTGTTTGCCATTTTTGGTGCCGTTGCGGCGTTTGGTATCGGCAATATGGTCCAGTCCAACTCGGTCGCCGACGCGGTTTTCACCTCCTTTTCCATTTCTCCGATGGTAACCGGCATTGTCCTGGCGGTGTTGACTGCCCTGGTCATCCTCGGCGGTATCAAGTCCATCGGCCGGGTCACCGCGCTTCTCGTACCGTTCATGGCGGCGATTTATACGATCGGCGGACTGGTCATTATCTTTATTAATTTTGCCGAAGTCCCGACGGCGCTTGCTTCCATCTTTTCGTCTGCATTCGGCGGTGAGGCAGCCTTCGGTGGTGCCGTCGGTGCCGCGATCCGCTACGGTGTGGCCCGCGGCGTTTTCTCCAACGAAGCCGGCCTCGGTAGTGCTCCGATCGCCGCTGCCGCCGCCCGGACCGATTATCCCGGTCGTCAGGCGCTGGTCAGCATGACCCAGACCTTTATCGACACCATTGTCGTCTGTTCGATCACCGCCCTGGCCATCCTGACCAGCGGTGCGCTTGCCACCGGCGAGACCGGTGCGGCTCTGACTACCTCGGCCTTCAACGAAGGGCTGCCGGGCCAGGGCGGCATCATCGTTGCCGTCGGCATTATTCTCTTCGCTTACTCGACGATTCTCGGCTGGTGCTACTACGGCGAGAAATGTATGGAATACCTGTTCTCCGAAAAAGCGGTTATTTACTATCGCGTCGCCTTCGTCGCCTTTGTCTTTGTCGGCGCGGTGGCCAAACTCGATTTCGTTTGGACGTTCTCGGACGTGATGAACGGCCTGATGGCGGTACCCAACCTGATCGGCCTGCTGGCCCTGAGCGGGGTGGTCGTTGCTGAGACCAAACGGTTCCTGGACGGTACCAAAGGTGAGCGGTAGGAGTTCCAAGTTAATGATGTTTCTGCCGTAATTTAATGGGCGCGGCAACCCGATAACGATAGGGCTGCCGTCCCCCCGCCTGGTTCAGAGGAAAGCCCCCCGGAGAAACCCTTGCGTTTTTCCGGGGGGCTTTTTTGCCGAGTTCATTCTCCAAAAAAATCGATTACATACTTTACGGCAGTGAGAATGATGATGCCGGCTAACATCCACTTGATGGCTCTGGCCGGCACCAATTTCTGGCAGCGTGCCCCCAGATACATGCCGGCCATACCGCCGATGCCGAAGAGGATTCCGAGCAGCCAGTCCGGCGCTACCGAGAGGCCGGGGTAAAACGGGGCGATCGCCTGATAGAAGGCGACGCCGGCGACGGAGGTGACGAAGGTTCCCATCAGCGCTGCTCCGGCAACCGTATAGACCGGCAGTCCGAAAAAAGAGATGAAGAATGGTGCAATAATAGAACCGCCGCCGAT
>JAZBPM010000396.1:0-2204 GCA_036351615.1 Desulfofustis sp. | reverse complement strand
GCAGCGCCATCCCGTCCATGCCGGGCGTCTGCATGTCGGTCACCACCAGGTCGAGATCGACATCCCTGACGACGGCCAGCGCCTCCCTACCATCCGGCGCCGTGTAGACCTCGAAGCCTTCGTCACGCAACAACTCCGAAAGAACGATCAGGTAGTTCGGTTCGTCGTCGACGACGAGTATCGTGTTCATTGTCATTGGTTCTTGCTTCCCATGCTCTGCTGTTCATCGGTGTCCCATCGGTGTTGCAGTCCGGCCAGGATCTCGCCGGGCACCCTGAAGTCCGGACCGCCGGCCATTCGCGTCCCCGGCCTGATATCGCCATGATAGTCGGAGCCGCCTGTTTCCAGCAATTGAAAACGGTCGGCCAGGGCCCGTAATTGCCGCAATTGTTTTCCCCGCTGCGTCGGGTAAAATGTCTCCAGACCGTCCAGCCCCTGCTCTTTCAGTTCGCCGAGCAATTCGGCTAGCTCGTCCTGCGGCAAAGCCAGCTGACCGGGATGTGCCAGCACCGCTATCCCGCCGGCCCCGTGGATCAGGGCACAGGCCTGATCGGCTGGAAAGACGTAACGCGGCACATAGGCGCAGGCACCCTTGCGCAGATAGCGGGCAAAGGCCTGGTCGATCGAACCTACCACCCGCTTGGCGACCAGGAGTCGGGCGATATGCGGGCGCCCGGTCTGTCCGCCGCCGGTAAAAGTGCGCAACGCTTCTTCACTCACCGGCAAACCGAGAGAGACAAGCTGATCGATGATTTTTTCGTTGCGCTGTGCACGTGCTTCCTGGAGCACCCTCAGGCCGCTCTGCAACGCATCGTTTTGCCAGTCGAAATCATAGGCGAGCAGATGCAGGTGATAATCGCGCCAGGACACGCTCAATTCAAGACCGGAAATCACGCGAACGCCGTGCTTTCGTCCTGCGGCCAGGGCTTCACCGGTGCCACTGACGGTATCGTGATCGGTGATTGATACCAGTACCAGCCCTCGTTCGCCAGCCACCGCAACCAATGCCTCCGGCGTCATGGTGCCGTCCGAATGACTGGAATGAAGATGCAGATCCAACATGCTGCCCAACCCGTGTGGCTCCTCTTATTTCCTTGCCTGGCTGCAACAGCGGAACCTGAGCTGTCACTGCGACGGGCACGACAGCAACCCGGCCAACCAACACCATAACCGCACAGTGCGGTGCAGGCAACGTGCTATTGAGTATTACACGATTATGGCCAAAGCCGGCCGTTTTTCTCGGGATTGCTATAGTTTTCCGCCAATCAGCCGATAGAAAGACATGAACTGGCAATTCGCGATACGCTGGGTAGGATACCGCCCGAGCCTTCGCCGAGTCAGGATTAATCAGCGACGACACCGGCCCCTGCCGGGTGTTAACCGTCACGTAACCATGAGGCAGGTATGAAGCACCAGCTCTTTGTCCTGATCGCAGCGCTGTCGGCCATGCTGGCTGCAGGCTGCGGCAGGGTTCCCGAACCGTCCGCCTACGTCTATTCCGACCAGCAGAAAATGCAGGCCGGCCATCACTGGGACGTCCTGGCAGCCGACGTGGCGGGCGAGATCAATACCGCCCTGATCCTCGGCGATTTTCTCACCACTCCGGTTTTTGTCAGACAGACCTGCGGCGACGAGGATACCCCCTGCAGGCCGGCCGAGACATCGGTCTTCGACGAGGCCTTCAGGGATCTGCTGATCACCAACCTGGTCGCCCTCGGCGTACCGACCAGCAACACACCGACCGAAGACGCCATCGTCGTGCATTACAAGGCGCAGCCGGTCTACCACCATACCCAACGATTACGTACCATTCGGCCGGGACTGTTGACGTCCATTTCTGCCGGCATCATCGTGCTGCGCAACGCGCCCTGGGAACTGGCAGCGATGGCCATGGCCGGCGGCATCGATGCCCTCAACGCGGCCTATAACAGCCTCGATCGGTTCGAGGTGGTGATCACCACGTCGATGATCGCCAAAAACACCTATCTCTATCGAGACACCAGCATCTACTATATCAACACCACCGATTCCTGGCATTACAACACAACGACCGCACCGGCCCAGATCACACTCAGCACCCCCGGTTCTGCGCCGCCGAGCAACGGACAACAACCAATCGGAATCGTAGACGAGCCAAACTTAACTGGTGCCGGCGCACCGGCGGAGACAACCGGCATTTAAGTAAGGTGTACGCCACATCACTG
>JAZBPM010000395.1:0-3529 GCA_036351615.1 Desulfofustis sp. | reverse complement strand
TTGGTGACCTGCTGGAAAACCAGCAGGTACCGGCGATCCCGCCCCTGTCCGTCACTGCTGTTCATGGTCATTCATTCCGCCGTCGTCACTCAGGCCTTGACGACCCTGGTCTTGATATACTTGAGCGGCGGCGTCCCGGACCATTTGCATGCTACGTTGGGCGGTAGCAACACATTGGTGTTGAAGCCATGGTAGTGCGGATACTTCGGATCTCCCTCCAGCCCGAACAGGCCGCCGAATCCGCCGGCCGCCGCGAGGACTCCCTGGCGGATATCCCAGGTCACTTTCGCCTTGGCTCGCACCACGGCCCACGGCGATGAGATCTCCACCTGGTCGCCGTCACCGATGCCCAAGCGCTTGGCATCGACAAAGTTGATCCAGACCGGATTGGTACCGCTCTGCTTCATCAGCGCTACGTTGGCATAGGTCGACGTATGTTCATGCTCGAGCACACGGAAATAGCCGAGCAGCATCGGAAACTCGTCGTCGGTCTGTAATTGCGGCCAGTCCTCATAGGGTGATTTGTAATCGGGCAGCCCGTCGAGCCCCTTCTCCTCGGCAACCGGGTTGATAAAGGCGTACTTGCCGGAAGCGCTGCTGCCCGACGAACCATAGCCGGCCGGCGGATTGACCGATCCCCAGGCCTTGTATTTGTAGAACTCCTGCGGATCGGTAACGAAAAATCCCGTCTGCTTGAGCTCTTCAAGACTGACCGTTTGGTTGCGAAGTTGGTTGCGCAGGTATTCCTCCTCACTCTGCCATGGAAAAAATTCGCCATAGCCGAGACGGTTGGCCAGATCAGAAAAGATCTGGACTACGGTCCGGGATTGGTACATCGGCTCGATCGCTTTCTGGCCAAGGGAGATGAACGATTCGTACATCCAGTCGGCAACCACCCGGCTCTGCTCGAGATAGGTGCAGTCGGGCAGGATCACGTCGCAGAGCACCGTGGTGTTGGTCAGAAAACAGTCGATGGCACAGGAGAACTCAAGCTTTTCCATGCCGCGACGCATGGCCGGCTCGGAACCGCTCGACATGACCGGATTGCCGAAATAGCAGACCATCGCCTTGAGACGGCCGGCCTCGACGTCCTGTTCGAAATAGGCGGGAATCCAGCCGCTCCACAGATGTCCCTGGTTAAGCTTGGTCTTTGCCGCGTTGTTCGGCGGTTTCGGCTGATCATCCGCCCAGGCCGAGGCGAGTTTGAATTTCCTGATCAACGACGGGCCGCCGGGGGCATCAAAGCACCCCATCAATGCGTTGAGCGACATCAGTGCCTGGGTGGCATGCACGGTGTTCGGCGCCTGGGCGACCCCGGTCCAGGCATTGGTCCCGGCGTGGGGCGCGGCGGCGGCAAACTCGTGGGCGAGCCGTTCGATGGTCGCGGCCGGCACGCCGCAGATCTCGGCTGCCCACTCGGGCGTCCGGGCAATGCCGTCCTCCTCGCCGAGCAGCCGCTTCTTGAACTCGGCAAAGCCGTACGTCCAATTGTCGACGAACTCCCGATCGTAGAGTTCTTCTTTGACGATCACGTAACACATGGCCATGGCCATGGCCCCATCGGTACCCGGCTTGATCGGGATCCACTCGGCAGCCAAAGAGGCAGATTCACAGCGGCGCGGGTCGACCACCACCAGTTTGGCCCCGTCGTTGACCGCCTTTTTCAGCAGGGCGACTTTGCGCTGCCCGGCCGAGGTGGCCAGCTCATTGATACCAAACAGCAAGATGAACCGGGAGTTGGCGTAATCAATCCACGGCCGCTTTTCACTGAAGCATTTCTCGTTGGCCATCCGCGCCGGGTTATCGCACATCTGCCGATGGGTAGTCTTGTGCGGCGTACCGTAGGCGGTCATCACCGCTTCGTGACACCAGTTGTTAAAATCGTTGCCGCGGTGAAAGGCGACGGTTTCCGGATCCATCGCTTTCAGGCGCTCGGCAATCATGGCCATCGCCTCGTCCCAGTCGGCCTTGCGAAATCTCCCGTTTTCCTTGATCAGCGGCGTTTTCAGCCGGTATGCGGAATAGGTGTTGTTGTGGGCATTGGCACCCTTGATACACAACCTGCCGCCCCCCTTAGGATCACCTGGTAGACCCTTGCAGCCGGTAATGACATTGTCCTTGACCACCACTTCCTGTCCGCAAAGACCAAGGCAAATATAACAGTGCGTCTTGACCGAGCGGTTGGCCACCACCGGAGCCGCTCCTTCAGCAATCAATGCGTAACCGGGATCGAGTTCCAGCGTGGCAATGGCCGCCGCCATCTTTTCCAGGATATGGACATAAGCCGGACTTGCTTCCTGCTCGGCCATAGCGGCAAAAGAATACATCCGCTCGTTGAACAGGAAGCTCATGGTCATCTCCGCCAGTCCGCGATAAAACTCGCTCGGTGCGGCACTCGTCAGCACCGCGCAGAAATCGACGCTCCAGCCCATCAGGTGATTGCGCAGGAAACCGAATTGGTCGTTGTCCTTACCGGCTGACGCCTGATCGGCAAGGTAGCGCATAAATTCAAGCTCCACCGCGATATGATCGTCAAGGTCCGGATAGATCTCACTCTTGCGCACACCCGCAGCCCGATAAGCGGCACGGACCGCCGCCAACGGTTCCTGCATGACGAGCGGTTCCCTGTTGTGATAGCAGGACTCATAGGGAAATGCCGGATTTTTGCCGGCGTTGAGGAAGAGTTCGGCGTAATCGTGACGCAACTGCCGCCATGCCTCATCCGCTGAACGCGTTTTAAGAAACGAAGTCAGTCGATTCAGGCCCGAACAGAAATCCTGGATGCTGCAACTGTCCTGCAGAGACAGGACCTGGTCGAAAAACGCACCGCCTCCCATTTTTGCCAACAGCTCTGTCGGCAGTTCATCCCGGAACATCACCGAAAGAAAGTGGTATAACTGGCCACGGGCCCGGTTCAATTCACGTACATCCATGGTCTTTCCCCTTATGATTAAATGGTAAGCTGGCTTTTTTTCGCTTTACTCTTGAGCACTTTTTCGACCTTGTCTTCGAGTTCCTGCCGATCGATCGGCTTGACGCAATACTCGTCGGCCCCGAGATTGATCGCCTCACGGGCCGTTTCCACGGTCGGGTAGCCGGTCAGCATAATCGCCTGCATCTTGGCATTGATTTTCTTGAGTTCGGCGAGCACTTCGACACCACTCATTTTTTTCAGCTTGATATCGAGGATGGCCAGATCGACCGCGTTAGCCGAGGCAAAGGCGAGCGCTTCTTCCTCCTCGGTGAAGGTGTGCACGCTATGCCCTTTCTTGGTCAAAATCTTGCCAACCAACACGGTTGCATCGAGAACGTCGTCCAAAACCAGTATGTTTGCCATGATCTACTCCTTTATGTTGTTATTCAGGCAGCTGTGGATCCCTGAATTGGTGCATCATCGTGGTGCTGGTCGGCCACAGGGAGCCTGATCACGAATTGCGTCCCCGGCGGCTCCGTCTGTCGCTCGCCCGGGACCGGGCTCTGTACCTCGATCGTGCCGCCGTGTTCGTGGATAATACCGTAGGACACCGAC
>JAZBPM010000394.1:0-2012 GCA_036351615.1 Desulfofustis sp. | reverse complement strand
TTTCCTGGTCGAGATAGCCGCAGCGCATGACCCGCAGACTCAAGGTGTGTTCATCCTCCAGCCGCTCCTCCGGAATCACCTCGATCGAATCCAGCGGGGTCAGGCCAAGATAGATCCAGGAAAGATTGTCCTGGCGATAGATGACATGGGCCCCTTCCGGCTCGGTGTGTACCCTGAAATTAATCGGCTGCTGTGAAGAGCAGCCGGTGAGCAAAGCAATCAGGACACCGGTGAGCGACAACAACAGCGGCCTGAGATATCCACCTCTTTTCATCGTGTTCCTCGCTAGTTCTGGGATTTTTTCTCGAGTTCGACCTGGATATCGACGGCATTGGCCTCGGCATCCGCCGGCGTCTTATGCTTCCGGTTGATCCAGAATGACGTGATGCGATCGATATAGCCGGGTTTGCGCAACTGGATGGTGACGAATTCCGCCGTGTCAGCTTGGCCGGGAAACGATACCTTGACCGGGGTCATGCCCAGATGGCTTTGATCCTTAAGGTTCACGACCTCGGCACCTTCCGGGATACTGCCGATTTTGGCGGCCCCGTATTTGTTCGACGATGCACAGCCGGACAACAGGAGCACTGCCGACACGGCCAGGATGGCACTAAAAGTTACAACAGAATTTCTTCCGAGCATACAATCTCTCCTTTCCATGGTGTCTCTGCATAATTTCCCTGATAACCTAGCCTGTTTGGCCGTTTTCGTCCATCTCTATTTACCGGTGAGGCAGCCCTCGGAGCCGGGCTGCGTCCCGGCGGCATGCCCGGCGAGCGAGTCGTGCCGACACCGGCTTTCGTTATGGCACGTCCTTTCGAATCCGGTTATTCAGGGTAATTGCCGGTTGCGATCGACGAGTCTTGACGATATCTGCGGAATCGCTCATAGTATCGGCAGATCTCCGGCTCCGGATAGCACACCCGATTCCCTCCCTTGAGGAAACAAACCATGACCCATCGTCGCTGCCTGCTGCGTACCACCCTGTTCTGCTTGTTTATCGCATACGGCCTGCTGTGCGGCGGCTGCGCTTCCATCCTCACCTCCACGGTTATCCAACCGGCAGTCGGCAACCTCCAGCGACAACAGGATGTCGGCCTGGTCTGCGAGGGTGCCCCCGCCTATCTGCTGATGATCGATTCACTGATCGAAGCAAAGCAAAGCAACCGGGACCTGCTGCTGCTCGGCGTGCAATCCTATGGCGGCAGCATCGCCGCGCTCGAATCCTGCGGCGCTCCGGCCGATCGGTTACACGCCCTGGCCGACAAGGCCAAAATCTACGGGCGCCGGCTGCTGGTTTCGCTGCTGTCGTCAGAGAAGGATCTTGCCTCCGAGACCGAACTCGATAAAGCCCTGGCCGCCCTGAAACCGGGCGACGCCCGCGATCTGTTCTGGAGCGCTTACGGCTGGCTGGCCTGGATCGGTCAACAACAGGGTTCACCGGCCGCAATGGCCGACCTGGTGGTGGTCGAACAACTGATGAAGCGGGTTATCGAACTGGACGAAACCGTGGAAAGCGGCGGCGCCCATCTCTTCTTCGGCATCCTCTACGGCGCCAAGCCGGCTCTGGCCGGCGGCGACCCCGAGCGGAGCCGCTCCCATTTCCAGCGCGCCCTGGAACTCTCCGGCCGCTCCCTGCTGCCGGTCCAGACCGCCTACGCGCAAACCTACGCCAGAATAACGTTTGACCAGGAACTCCACGATACTTTGCTCGAGGAGGTTCTCGCCTTTCCTCTCGAAACCGCCCCGGAAAACACCCTGGTCAACCAGATCGCCAAGCGCAAGGCCCGCCAGCTACTGGCCGATGATTATTTCGGCAACTGACGTCGGGATCACACCACCTCGACCTCCAACGTGCTGGTGACAGCGGTCCAAATGTTGTATACGTTTGTCAACGAGCCATTTGCAAAACAATCTTTTCGCCCAAACTCTGCGTTATGCTCAAAATTTTATCCTCGGAATATCATGTATATGCCTGCGGTAAAATTTTTCGCATGCCTTGATTTTGAACG
>JAZBPM010000393.1:0-2975 GCA_036351615.1 Desulfofustis sp. | reverse complement strand
CCGAAGCAGAGGACATCGACACCGCAGTCCACGGTCAGCTCGCGCGGCGAACATCCAAGCGTCGCCACCGCGTTGGCCAGTCGGGCGCCGTCCAGATGCACGTACAGGCCGTGGTGCCGGGCACAGGCAGTCAGCTCGCGCAACTCATCGGGTTGATAGATCGTGCCGGCTTCGGTGGCCTGGGTCAGGCTGAGCACGCGAACCCGGGGGAAATGGACATCATTGCGCCGGCCAACGATCTCTTCGACGATGGCAGGCGTCAACTTGCCGTCGGCGCCGTCACCAGGCAGAAGTTTGGTGCCGCCGCTAAAGAACGCCGGCGCCGCGCACTCATCGGTTTCGATATGGGCCAGCCGGTGGCAGATGACCGCGTCATAGGGTCGGCACAGCGAGGCGAGCGCAAGGGCATTGCCGGCGGTACCGTTAAAGACGAAAAATACCTCGCAATCGGTCTCGAACAGTTTACGAATACGATCGATTGCCTGCTTTGTCCACGAATCGTCCCCATAGGCCGAGGCATGCCCCTGATTGGCCTCGGCCAAAATGGACCAGGCCTGCGGACAGATTCCGGCGTTGTTGTCGCTGGCAAATTGCTGCGCTGCTTTCATGGTCTGCACTCTCCTCCCCCTGTTCGGCTGGACGAATATACTTGTTCCAGCGATTTTTGCAAGGAAAGTACGTCACCTCGAGCGCCACCGTAACCTTTGCAGCGCCGGCGCAACATGCGGAGGCGGGCTCAGCCGTTGCTGATCCGGAAGTGAACACTCAGCGGGTTGTGGTCGGAACTCTGAACCGGGTAACTGCGCGCACTGACGACCTCAAGTCCCCTGCAGTAAACGGCATCAACAGTACGATTGAAAAAGCGACTGCGATGATCGGGATGAAACGCTACCGGCTGCAGATCCAGCGCCGCCATTGCCGAATCGATCAACTCCAGCCGCGCCTCACTCCAGGTATTGAAATCACCGGCAACGACCACCGGTCCGCGATGGGAGCGAATCATCTCCTTTATCTCATCAATCTGGCTGCGCACCGAATCGAGGGCGAGGGTAAAGTTGACCACGTGGACGTTGACGACCAGCAGCACCTCGGACGTACCATGTAATGGATAGGTGCTGGTCAGGGCCATTTTGGGGATCCTGATAATCGGTTCCGTCTCTCGCAGGGCGCAATAATCGTGGGGCCTGACCGGGGAAATCGACATCACGCCGGTCTCTCCCGCGGCCGAGTGAAACGCCGGCGCCAACTGCCAGTCCAGGTCCATCAGGGAAAGCTGGGCCCGAAGGTTTTCTCCGAGAGCTGCCTCCTGCAGCAACACGATATCCGCATCGTTTCCGAGAGAAACGAGATCCCGCTGCCACTCCGGATCGTCTCCCTTATGGGTGTTCCAGCTGAAAACGGAAAATCCGGCCGGATCGATGCCGACAGCCTGTTCCGCAAAGGCAGTGCCGTCGCCGCCGCAGGAACCACTGCTGCGGATCGACACCTTTCCCTGGCCCCCGCTCAAAACATAGGCGTGATCCGGCACGGCGAAGCCATCGCTCAACAGGATCGACAGCGCTCCGATTGCCGCCAGGGTCAGGACCAGAAAAAGCTGGCCGCGCATTGTCTTCATTGTCTGCATCACTACCTCGTCATTATTAAACGCACATCCTGACAATTATAAACCACCATACCGATAGACGCAATGAACAAAGTCAGGCTGCACGCCCTGATCGTCACGCCTTGAACGGCGCGAAATCATCAAATCATAACCATCGGCTTATCGAACCGTAATCAATGCCCTTTACCGTGACACAAACCTCAGCATCAAGGAGCACACGGCATGAGTCCGGCACATTTTCGCAGCATCTGGATTTCCGACACCCATCTGGGTGGGCGCAATCTGCAGAGCACAAAGCTGCTCCAATTTCTCCAGGCCACCGAATCGGAATATCTGTACCTGGTCGGCGATATCCTCGATCTCTGGACATTGAAAAGAAGTTGGTTTTGGCCATCGATCAACAACCGGATTATCGCCGCCATCATGAACAAGGCCGCCGGCGGGACTCGCATCTTTTACCTGCCGGGCAATCACGACGAGCTGCTGCGCAGCTATAACGGCTCATCTTTCAACAATATCACCATCGTCGATCAGATCGTTCACGAAACGGCCAACGGCGGCAGATACCTGGTTCTCCATGGCGACGTCTTCGATTGCGTTGTTCAGAAACGGCGCTGGCTGGCCGATCTCGGCAGCATCCTCTACGACCTGCTGCTGGTTGTCAACCGCCGGTACAACGCGCTGCGCCGGCTGACTGGGCGCCCGTACCACTCGGTTTCGGCAAGCATCAAGCATCGGGTCAAACAGGCGGTCAACTATATCGGCAATTTCGAAGAGATCCTGGTCTGCGAAGCGCGGCGCAAAAAGGTGGACGGACTGATCTGCGGACACATTCACCACGCCGCGATCAGGGATATCAACGGTGTGCTCTACAGCAATACCGGCGATTGGGTGGAAAGCTGCACCGCCCTGGTCGAAAACGCCAGCGGAACCATTGGAATCATCAACTGGCACGACACCACCTGCTCACCGGAGCCGGTGAAACCGAAAGCTCCATTCGGCCGTCTTGAAAAATTCAGATTCCCGTTCAAAATAAAACCGAACGTGAGCAATATGCCGCAGGCATCGAAGTGAGCCAGCAGCATCCCTTCACCAGGGCCTCTAAAGTGTTGCGAAAATCAGCCTGAACCGGGCCATGACCGGTCTGGGGAACCTTGAGCGTCGCATTTTGTGCCGACGATCGATACTCAGGCCGGATCGGTACTGAATTGATAACTGGTGGTGTGCTGATACCTCTTTCCTGCCGGCAGGATAACCGAGGGGAAGGCGCGGTGATTGGGCGAGTCGGGGAAGTGCTGCGGCAGCAGACAGAGTCCTGCGCGCCGGGATAGCGGCCGGCCGCCGTTGTCCAGCATCTGTTCGTCCAACTGAT
>JAZBPM010000392.1:0-3684 GCA_036351615.1 Desulfofustis sp. | reverse complement strand
TTGACTTGTTGCGCGCAACAAGTCAACTTGTCAAGCCTGACCCCGCTTTTTATCTGATGACCAGGCCGGCGTAGCCGACCACCTGGTCGGTATCGCCGGAGGCCTCGCCGGAATCGGTATAACCGACCAACTCCGCCGTGGTGGCGCCGAGTTGTTTGGCGGCCAGTATGGTGATGGTGACCGGGATAAAGCCGCACATCGAGATTCTCTCGCTGACGACGGTGCGGTAAAGGCCTTCCGCGTCCAGGTTGAGGATCCGGTCCAGGGCACGGTGGTCCTTGACTGAGGCGGCCCGGCGCGACTCGTAGTGACTCATGTCGGTGGATGCGAGCAGCAGGACCCGGCCCTGGCTGGCCGAAATCGCCGCTGCAAGTGCGGCGGCCACCTCGCGGCAGCTGTCGTAGCTGATCTGGCTGAGAGCAATCGCCACCAGCGACAAATTCGGCTGCATGGCCTGCAGGAAGGGGACCTGAACTTCGAGCGAGTGTTCGTGCAGATGGGCCTGCTCGTCGGCGGTAAGCAGCGGTGATTCCGCCAATATCGACTCGGCCAAAGCAGTGTCGCAGGGGACGATACCGCCGGGCAACTGCCAGGAACTGGTCGATACGGCAACGGCGGCGCCCCGGCCATGGTGGTTGGGGCCGAGGACGACGGTTGTTTCCGGCACCTCGATCGAGCCGATGGTCGCTGCCGCCAGTTTGCCGGAGTAGATGTAGCCAGCATGGGGGGCGATCGCGGCAATGGCCTCTTTTCTGTCTGTACGCTGTGCCGGCAGCAGCTGCGTGACAACGCGGCGCAGCTCGTCCGGCGAGCCGGGGTAGAATCGGTTGGCGACTGCCGGTTGGCGGATCATGGTCTCCTCCGCTGTTGAATCAATCCCTCTTTACCGACCAGGTGGTGCCGTCGGGTCCGTCCTTGAGTTCGACGGATTTGGCCAGCAGCTCATCGCGGATCGCATCGCTGAGCTTCCAGTCCTTGTTTTTCCGGGCCTCGTTGCGCCGGGCGATCAAGGTCTCGATGGCTGCCGGATCGATGACGGCATCCCGGATGGTCTCTCGTTTGCGCCGCTCCAAAAAGACATCGGCCGGTTCGTTGAGGATGCCGATTACCCGCCCCTGGCGAATGATCGCCTCACGGGCCTGGTCGAGTCGAGCCAGATCGACGGGGGCCTGCTCGACCGGGAGCTTACGCAGGATCTTGTTGACCGTCTTGGCGGCGTCGAAGAGCTGGCCGATGGCCTGGGCGGTGTTGAAATCGTTGTCCATCGCCTGCCGGAAGCGTTCCTCGAGGCTGTCGATTTTGCCGGCTTCCTTGTCCGTGATGACCGTGCCGGCGATGTCCGCAGGTTTTCGCTTGATCGAGTCGATGCCGGCGATGCTCTCATAAAGCCGGGTCAGTCCGGTTTCGGCATCGAGCATGGCCTGCTCCGAATATTCGAGCGGGTTACGGTATTGCGTCGAGAAGATGAAAAGCTTGAGGATCTCCGGGTGGTATTTCTCTGAAAGCTCTCGGATGGTCAGGAAATTTCCGAGCGATTTCGACATCTTTTCGTTTTCTTCGGTCGCCTCGTTGCGGACGGTGACAAAGCCGTGGTGTACCCACATATTGACGAACGGCTTGTCGTTGGCCGCTTCGCTCTGGGCGATCTCGTTTTCATGGTGGGGGAAGATCAGGTCCTTGCCGCCGCCGTGAATATCAAACGTGTCGCCGAGATATTTCTTGCTCATTGCCGAGCATTCGATATGCCAGCCGGGCCGGCCCGGTCCCCAGGGGCTGTCCCAGGCCGGTTCGCCGGCCTTGGAATGCTTCCACAGCGCAAAATCCATCGGGTTGTGTTTTTTTTCGTTGATGGTGATGCGCGCCCCGGCCTGCATGTCCTCGAGCCGGCGGCGGGACAACTTGCCGTAGGCAGGGAACTGTTCCACGGCGAAATAGACGTCGCCGTCGACCGCGTACGCCTGGCCCTTGGCAATCAGGGTTTCGATCAACCCAATCATGTCGTCGATGTGCTCGGTAGCTTTTGGCTCGATGTCCGGTCGCTGGAGGCCGAGATAGTCCATGTCGCGGTAGAACTCATCGATAAACCGGGCGGCCAGTTGGGCAGGCGGTGTGCCCTGTTCGTTGGCGCGGTTGATGATCTTGTCGTCGATATCGGTGAAGTTTCTGACAAAGGTAACCTTGTACCCGCAATAACGCAGGTACTTGACGATCATGTCAAAGACCAGAGAGGAACGGGCGTGGCCGATGTGGCAATAGTCATACGAAGTGATGCCGCAGACATAGAGTTTGACATGCCCCGGTTCCAAAGGGTTTAATGGTTCTTTTTTCTGCGTCAGGGTGTTATAGATGCGAACGCTCATGGTATGCACAAATGGCTGAAAGAGAAATGCGCAGATCCGGACATCGCCGAGGCGAGACCGGAAGCGGCTGCACAGGGAGATACCGCGTGCCTCGGATTGTAACGAATACTCAAAATAATCTTATTAGCCGGAAAAGACAACAATGAGTGAGACCGCCCCGATACGGAGCTGGTCGGAGACGCTTCGTTCCTGGCTCCATCCCCGCGTTGTCACCATGCTGTTTCTCGGTTTTTCCGCCGGTTTGCCGCTGCTGCTCATTTTTGGCACCCTGTCAGCCTGGTTGACTGAGGCCGGCGTCCAGCGTTCTGCGGTAACATTTTTTAGTTGGGCGGCGCTCGGCTACAGCTTCAAGTTCATCTGGGCACCGCTGATCGATCGCATGCCGCTTCCCTGGCTGACGCGCCTGCTCGGCCGGCGCCGGGCCTGGATGGCGACGGCCCAAGTGCTCATCATGACGGCTATCCTGATCATGGCCTTTGTCGATCCGGCCGGCTACCATGGTCACCCCGGCCACCTGGTGGCCATGGCCTGGGCGGCGGTGCTGCTCGGGTTTTCGGCGGCTACCCAGGATATCGTCATCGATGCCTACCGCATCGAATGCGCCGAGCAGGAACTGCAGGCCATGCTCTCCGCCTCCTATATCGCCGGCTATCGGATCGGTATGCTCGTTGCCGGGGCAGGCAGCCTGGCCCTGGCCGCCCACCTTGGCTCTTCGGTGGCGGACTACTCCTATATGGCCTGGCGTCTTACCTATATCGGTGTTGCGTCATGCATGCTGGTCGGCCTGCTGACCACGCTGAGTATCCCCGAGCCGGCGCCGAACCGGTCGGCCGCGGTGCAGTTGCAGTATACGTCCGGCCAGTACCTGCGCTTTTTCCTGCTCTTCCTCTGCGGCGCCTCGGTCTTTGTGCTGGTTTTCTTCTTCAGTGGCTCCCTGGCCACCGCGCTCAAGGAGCAGCTGCACCAGATGCTGCCGCTGCTCGGCATCGTTGCCGGCTTTCTTGTCGAGGCTTTGCGACTGATAACGTCATTGCTGGTGGGGCTCGTCGCGGCGCGCGCTCTGGTAGGGCTCGGGCTGGTCAGCGGCGCAATGCTGACAGACACCTATATCGCCCCGGTAAAAGATTTTTTCACCCGTTACAGCACCAAGATGGTGATCAGTCTGCTGCTGCTGATCGGTTTCTATCGCGTCTCGGACATCGTGCTCGGCGTGATTTCCACGGTCTTTTATCTCGATCTCGGCTTTTCCAAGACAGAGATTGCCGCCATCGTCCAGACGTTTGGCCTGCTGATGACGATCACCGGCGGTTTTCTCGGCGGCATG
>JAZBPM010000391.1:0-2164 GCA_036351615.1 Desulfofustis sp. | reverse complement strand
GTTGCGGATAACGCCGCCGTATTCCTGGGCGGTACCGGGCAAAAAGCCGGGAACATCGACGAAGGTGACCACCGGAATATTGAAGCAGTCGCAGAAGCGGACGAAGCGGGCGCCCTTGATGGACGAGTCGATATCGAGTACGCCGGAGTAATGGGCCGGCTGATTGGCGACGATGCCGACGCTCATCCCGTTGTAGCGGGCGAAGCCGACAATGATATTGGGGGCGAAGGTCTCCTTGATTTCAAAGAAGTCACCGTGGTCGACGGTCTGCAGAATGACCTGCTTCATGTCGTAAGCGGCGTTGGGGTTCTCCGGGATGATCTGGTTCAGCTCTGCCGACGGGCGATCGGCCGGATCGGAGCAGGGCAGTGTTGCCGGGGGTTCCATGTTGTTCTGGGGCAGGAAGGATACCAGCTTGCGAATATAGGCGATGGCGTCTGCTCCCGACGTGGCGGCGTAATCGGAGACGCCGCTGCGCGAGGCGTGCATGTCAGCGCCGCCGAGTTCCTCAACGGTGACGTCTTCGTGGGTTACCGATTTGACGACCTTTGGCCCGGTCAGAAACATGTAGGAATTGTTCTTTACCATGACCACGAAGTCGGTCAGGGCAGGCGAGTAGACGGCACCGCCGGCACACGGTCCGAAAATTGCGGAGATCTGAGGTACTACACCGGATGCCATGACATTGCGCAAAAAGATGTCGGTGTAGCCGGCCAGGCTCTCGATGCCTTCCTGGATGCGCGCTCCGCCCGAATCGTTGAGGCCGATCACCGGCGCCCCATTTTTCATGGCCAGGTCCATGATCTTGCAGATCTTCTCGGCAAACGTCTCGGACAGCGAGCCGCCGAGAACGGTGAAATCCTGGGCGAAGACATAAACAATCCGGCCGTCGATGGTGCCGTGGCCGGTGACCACGCCGTCGCCGAGAATTTTCTGCTTTTGCATGCCGAAATCAGAGCAGCGGTGCGTCTTGAACATGTCGAACTCTTCGAACGAACCCTCGTCGAGTAGGAGCTCGATTCGTTCCCTGGCGGTCAGTCTGCCGAGAGAATGCAGTTTGTCGATACGTTTCTGTCCGCCGCCGAGCAGTGCTTCGGCCCTGAGCTTTTTCAGGTGTTCCAGTCGTGCGATGGTGTTCATGCGTGCTCCTTGCTGCAAAATCGTGAGAGGTCGGGCGCCAGGTGCCGCTGCCGGGGATAGAGCCGGACCGGATAGCTGACGGAAGACTGAGGGTCGTTCGGGATGGACGGCGGGTGCTGTAAAAACGGATGTGGATCGGAAAAAAGAAAAGCGTTATGGCCGTTCGGCCGGTGTATCATCGTGCTCTTTCGTGCAAGACCTGCCGACATAAGCTACCCGAGTGGTAATGATGATAACAATGTTACATTGTCTGTTTTAGGTGAAACCGGGGGGCTTGTCAAGAGAAAATAACGGGGTCGGGTTGCTTTTCCCCGTTCGTTGTCAATGCGCCAAAATGGCGCGGGACAAGGTGCATTGTTTGCGGATGAAGCAGCCGGGAATCCAGTCGGTCAGGTGCGGTAACGTTGATGGAGCGGAGGTGGTGCGGCACCGTTCGGCAGTCGGAGGCGGAAAAAAACGGAACGTTGTTCTTGAACCGGGCGCCACCACCGGTCGCAGAACAGAGCGATGCGCTGGTCGGTGGTGGCGTGCTGCGGGGAGGCCGGCCGGGAAGGGGTCTCCGTGGCGTCGATCAGGTGTGCTTGGCGTAGACGTCGGCGCAGAGGCTGCCGAGCGTGCCGAGATCCCGGCAGACGGTGATGCCGGCGGTCTCCATGGCCTCGATCTTCGCCTCTGCGGTGCCGGAACCGCCGCTGACGATGGCGCCGGCGTGTCCCATCCTGCGACCGGGCGGGGCGGTCAGCCCGGCAATGAAGCCGACGACCGGCTTGCTCATGTGGGCGGCGACCCAGGCGGACGCTTCTTCTTCGGCGCTGCCGCCAATTTCGCCGACCATGACGACCGCCTTGGTCTCAGGGTCGGCCTCGAAGGCCTGCAGACAATCGATAAAACCGGTGCCGTTGACCGGATCGCCACCGATGCCGACGCAGGTGGTCTGGCCGAGCTGTTGCCCGGTCAGTTGGTGAACCACTTCGTAGGTCAGGGTGCCGGAGCGGGAAACGACGCCGAAGGGTCCGCCGGCACG
>JAZBPM010000390.1:0-4367 GCA_036351615.1 Desulfofustis sp. | reverse complement strand
AGGGTGGTGTCGATCGAGTACGACCCGAACCGTTCCGCCAATATTGCCCTGCTCAGCTATCTCGACGGTGAGAAGCAGTACATCCTTGCCCCGGACGGGATTGCCGTCGGCGATCAGGTGGTGGCCGGCGACAAGGTAGATATTCAGCCGGGCAATTGTCTGCCGATGGCCAATATCCCGCTGGGTACGGTGATTCACAACATCGAGATGAAAATCGGTAAAGGTGCCCAACTGGTACGAAGTGCCGGCGCTTCGGCGCAGCTGATGGCCAAAGAGGGCAATCACGTGCTGGTCCGGTTGCCATCCGGTGAGGTGCGTAAATTCCACAACTTGTGCCGTGCCTGCATCGGCCAGGTCGGTAATCGCGAGCACGAAAGCCAGAAGCTGGGTAAGGCCGGACGCTCCCGGTGGCTCGGCCGGCGACCTTCCGTGCGCGGTGTCGCGATGAACCCGGTCGACCATCCGATGGGCGGTGGCGAAGGTAAGAGTTCCGGCGGACGTCATCCTTGTACGCCGTGGGGTCAGCCGACCAAAGGCTATAAGACGAGAGTGAAGAAAGCGTCTGACAAGATGATTGTCAAACGGAGATCATAACAAGGAGTAGATAATGTCTCGCTCAGTTAAAAAAGGACCATTTATCGATGATCATCTGGCGAAAAAAGTGGAAAGCGCCGTTGAGTCCGGTTCCCGCAAGGTGATCAAGACCTGGTCGCGGCGGTCGGACATTGTGCCGGAGATGGTCGGACTCACCTTCGCCGTTCACAACGGCAAGAAATTCGTGCCGGTATTCGTCACCGAGAACATGGTCGGACACAAGCTCGGAGAGTTTTCCCCCACCAGAACGTTCTATGGTCACGCAGCGGACAGGAAGAAAAAATAACGACACTGTTGGTGACACCACGTATTGGGAGTAGACAAGATGGAAGCACGAGCCGTTGGAAAATATATCCGGATATCGCCGCAAAAAGCACGCCTTGTGGCCGATGTGGTCCGCGGTATGAACGTCGACAAGGCGATCACGACCTTGAAGTTCATGCCGAAAAAAGGGGCGGCCATTATCCGGCAGGTGATTGAATCCGCCGTGGCCAATGCCACCCAGGATGATCGGGTTGATGTCGATAGTCTGTTTGTCAAGAAGATTGATATCGACGGGGGGCCGTCATTAAAGCGGATCATGCCGCGGGCCCAGGGTAGGGCTACCAGAATTATCAAGCGTACCAGCCACATCACGGTGGTTCTTGACGAGAGTTGAGGAGCGTCCTGATGACGAGCAACGCTGCTGTTGCACACGACACTTTCTCATTAATCAACTACTCAGTTGGAGGGTTATTTTGGGCCAGAAGGTTAATCCAATAGGACTAAGACTGAATATCACCCGTTCGTGGGATTCTATCTGGTACGCGGACAAAGAGTACAGCACGTATCTCATTGAAGATCAGAAGATACGGAAGTACCTGAAAAAACGTCTTTACCATGCCGGACTGTCCAAGGTGACGATAGAACGTACCGGAGAAAAAATCCGTATCAAGCTCTACACCGCACGGCCGGGCATTGTCATCGGCAAGAAGGGAGCGGAGATCGAGACCTTGAAAAAAGACCTCGAAAAGTTTGTCAAGCGTCCGGTGACCCTCGACATTCAAGAGGTGCGGCGACCGGAAGCCGATGCCCAGCTGATTGCTGAAAGCATCGCCTCCCAGCTCGAGCGGCGCGTCGCTTTTCGTCGGGCTATGAAAAAAGCGGTCAATTCAGCCCTGCGCTTCGGCGTTCAGGGGATCAAGATATCCTGTTCCGGCAGGCTCGGCGGTGCTGAAATGTCGCGCTGTGAATGGGTTCGGGAAGGCCGGGTGCCGCTGCACACCCTTCGTGCCGACGTCGATTATGCATTGGCCGAGGCCAACACCACCTATGGAATCATTGGCGTTAAAGTCTGGATTTTCCATGGAGAGGTTCTCGAAGAACGGGAACAGGCGAGTAACTGATCGTGACCATGCTGTACTGAGTTTTCAGAGAAGAACTACACGTGGAGTAAGATATGTTAAGTCCCAAGAAGGTAAAACATAGAAAGGTTTTCACAGGCAAACTGCGAGGTACCGCCCAGCGGGGCGCGACCATCGCTTTTGGCGAGTATGCCTTGAAGGCGGTCAGCAGCGGTCGGATGACCGCCCAGCAGATCGAGGCGGCCCGTATCGCCATCAACCGAAAAATCAAACGTGGCGGAAAGGTCTGGATCAGGGTTTTCCCCGATAAGCCGGTAACCAAGAAGCCGGCCGAGACCAGGATGGGTAAAGGTAAGGGAAGTCCGGAATTCTGGGTTGCACCTGTCAAACCCGGCAAGATCCTTTATGAATTGTCCGGCGTTACCGAAGAACTGGCGGTGCGTGCCCTGACGCTTGCCGGCAATAAACTGCCGTTTGCCACCAAGGTTATTTCCAAGAGGAGTCTCGTATGAAAGCCGAAGATATACGAAAAATGTCCGTCGAGGAACGCGCCAAGAAGGAAAAGGAGCTGCGCGAGGAACTCGGCAACCTGGCTTTCCAGCACAAGCTCCGTCCTCTAGAAGATACGTCACGCCTGCGGAAAGTTAAAAAAGACATTGCCCGTATCATGACGATTAGCAACCAAAAACAAGCGAATTGACGGAACGTTTGGGACATTTATACAAATGAAGATTTCGCGCCTCAACCTCTTTAATTGACATTATGAGCGAACAAAACAAAGCACGAAAAACCAGGACCGGTTCCGTTGTCAGCAATGGCATGGAAAAGACAGTGGTAGTCCGCGTTGAACGCAAATTTCGGCATAAGCTCTATGGCAAATATGTCAAAACAAGCGTCAAGTACCTTGCCGACGACCCGGGGAATCAATGCAATATCGGGGATCTCGTCCTCATCGAGGAATGTCGCCCGTTGAGCAAAAAGAAGCGTTGGCGGGTTAAAACCATACTTCAACAGGCGGAATAACGTTTGCGGCTCGTTGGCGGCTGAGACGAGCCAGGGCTGATAGAGATCAGGTGACATTATGATACAAACCGAAACAATACTCAATGTTGCCGACAACTCCGGCGCGCGGAAGGTTTTGTGCATCAGGGTTCTCGGCGGCACGAAGAAGAGATATGCCGGCATCGGCGATGTCATCGTCGTATCGGTGAAGGAAGCGATTCCCCATGCGAAGGTGAAGAAGGGCGATGTGATGACAGCGGTTATCGTTCGTACCAAAAAAGAGATGAACCGAATGGACGATACCTGGGTGAAGTTTGATGAGAACGCGGCGGTCCTGCTTTCCAACGCCGGTGAACCGATTGGTACGCGTATCTTCGGACCGGTTGCCCGGGAGCTGAGAAACCGGGGATTCATGAAGATCGTCTCCCTCGCTCCAGAAGTGCTTTGATGATAATTCGCCGCATGACACAGCAAGGATAGGTACAACAATGAGAAAAGGCAGAACATACCTGAAGGCGAACGATCAGGTGGAAGTGATCGCCGGAAAAGACAAGGGACGGGTTGGCAAGGTACTCAAAGTGTTTCCTGCCAGCGACAAGGCCACGGTGGAGCGGATCAACATGATCAAGCGACATACCAAACCTCGTGATGCCAGTCAGCAAGGACAGATTGTCGAGCGTGAGGCCCCGATACATGTATCCAATCTGCAGATGATCTGTCCCGAATGCACGCAGACCGGCCGGATCGGCAAGAAGATACTGGAAGATGGCACAAAGGTTCGTTACTGCAAGAAATGCGGTGAATCGATCGAAAGCAAATAACTGGTCGCCAACGAGGGTCACGTCAGGAGTTACACATGGGTGCACTTAAGGACTTTTATAATACGGAATGCGTTCCGGCACTGAAAGAACAGTTCGGTTATACGAACCTGCTACAGGTGCCGAAACTAGAGAAGATCGTACTGAACATGGGACTGGGTGAAGCGGTCCAGAACCCGAAAATAGTGGAAAGTGCGGCGCAGGAATTGAGCATGATCGCCGGACAGAAGGCGGTTATTACCAAGGCGAAACGATCGATTGCCGGCTTCAAGCTGAGAGAAGGGATGCCGATCGGTTGCCGGGTGACCTTGCGCGGTGACCGGATGTACGATTTTTTCAGTAAACTGGTCAATATCGCACTCCCCCGGGTTCGTGACTTTCGCGGTGTATCGCCGAAAGGGTTCGACGGCCGCGGCAACTATTCACTGGGAGTCAAGGAAGAGATCATTTTCCCCGAGATCGATTACGACAAGATCGATAAGATCAAAGGGTTGAACATATCCATCGTGACCAGCGCCGAGAGCAACGAAGAAGGACGCTCCCTGCTGGCCCTGATGGGCATGCCGTTCAGGAAATAATGAGCGCCCCGCATGGTCTCCGGTTAGCGGCT
>JAZBPM010000389.1:0-10403 GCA_036351615.1 Desulfofustis sp. | reverse complement strand
ATGGCCTGGCCGCCGGCTGCGGACGTCCTGTCCGCAGCCCTACGGGCCTGATTCTCCAGCCCGCCGGGCCTTCGCGATGCAGCTTCCGGCAGGACCGGCCGGCCCTTCCGACCAGGAGCCGATTTTCATCGTTCGTTGTGACGTCCCGTCAGAGGAGGTATGGAATTGCAGATAACCACCGCTGATGATCTGCTGATCATCTCACCGCAGGGTCGTCTCGACGCCGTGACGGCACCGCTCTTCGATCGGCAGGTGGAAGAGGGATTGCCGGCTCAAGCGACACGGGTCCTGGTCAATTGCAGCGGGCTCGACTATATCAGCAGCGCCGGTCTGCGCAGTGTTTTGGCGCTGGCCAAGAAACTGCAGAACCGGGGCGGCCGGCTTGTCCTCAGTGATCTGCACGGCCCGGTCCGGGAGGTTTTTGAAATGGCCGGTCTATACAGCATGCTGAAAATTTACGATACCGAGGCGGCGGCCCGGGCCAATGGGTGAAACGGGGGCGCAGATGATTGCCGTCACCACCCACAGCAACACTGATTTCGATGCGCTGGCCTCCATGGTCGCCGCTTCGCTGCTCTATCCCCAGGCACTGCGGGTTATCCCCAGCCAGGTCCAACCATCGGTGCGCGAGTTTTTGGCCGTGCACTGGGACCTGCTTCGTCTCTCCTCGCGCAAGAGTGTCGATCTCGATGCTATCAATCGCTTGATCGTGACCGATACCGCCTCCTGGCAGCGATTGGACACTATGGACGAGCTGGCCAGGCGCAACGATGTGAGCTGCATCGTCTTTGATCACCACCCGGCGCCGGGGACCATTGCCGCAGCCGAAATCCAACAGGAAGAGGTCGGTGCTGCCGTCACCCTGCTGCTCGAACGATTGCAGGCCGCTGACACTCCATTTTCGCCAATGCATGCCACCCTTTTCCTGCTCGGGATTTATGACGATACCGGGTCTCTGTCCTTTCCCAGCACCACTGCCCGTGATGTACGGATGGCTGCGTTCCTGATGGAAAACGGGGCTGACCTGAACGTCGTCTCCGCCTATCTTGATGATACCCTTGATGAGCGACATCTCGAATTGTTCAGCCGGATGCTGGGGGAGTCCGAATCGTTACAGGTCGGCAGCCTGCGGCTTGGCATCTGCGTCCAGGATGCCGATAAGGGGCTCACCATGCTGCCGACCGTGGTCAGCAAGTTCAAGGAGATCAAGGGTCTTGATGCGGCGTTCGGCGTGTTTCCGATGGGGCCGCAGAAATCGGTGGTCATCGGGCGCGGCAACCCGCGTCTCTTCGATGTCGGTGCAGTGGTTCGGAAACTGGGCGGCGGCGGTCATGCCGGTGCCGGTTCGGCCATGGTTGGCGCCCCGCTGGCCGACGTGCGACTTCGGCTTACCGAACTGCTGCAGCGGACCGAGATAGAGGAGGCGAGCGTCCGGACCTTGATGTCTACCGACGCGCCGACATTGGAGCCGACTGCTACGGTACGTCAGGCGATCGATCGGCTTCGCGACACGGAGCGCCAGGCCTTGCTGATCGTCGATGACGAACGCCGGGTGCTCGGCTCGTTCAGCAGCCAGCAGGCCGCCAGGATTAAACAGGAGCGGCAGTTGGAGCAAACGGTGACCGGTATGATGCGTGGCCAGGTACCATTCGTGGGCCCCGATCAGCCCTTGCGCGACGCCCTGCAGCTTATGGCCCGCAGCGAATTGGGCTTTCTGCCGGTGCTGGAAAACGGCCGTTTCCTCGGAGAGATCACCCGTGCCGCCATCATCTTGGATATGTACGATTTCTAAAAAGCAGGCGTGTTGAGTCTTCTTTTACCAGGTCAACGTGCAGTGGCCAGCTGGTTCTCTGAGGAGTCGAACCGTTAGGTGTTTTTTAGTGCGACGTTCCGGTCGAGCCGTCGAAATCACCCGAGCAATCAAATGAAATGATTGCCCGGGCGATTGTCGCCTGAAAAATCTCCGATCACAGCCTTAAAAGACAAACGCGGCTTTCAGGATCACCCGATAGTCTTCCGATAATTGCGGACCATTGAGATCACGGTAAATGGTGATCGGAACGCCGAGGGCCAGGTGATGTTTGGTCCCTGGCCACATCACGTGTACTCCCGGCGTAATATATGACTGAAAACCGCCGGTAGTACCCACGCTCTGACCGTTCACCTCGTCTTTTTCTTTCCAGATATTGTTGAGTTCGAGGTCGATCGCCAGATATTCGTTGAGGGCGTAGACCGTACTGAGGTCGAACTGGAAAGTGTTTCCCCAGCGGTAATCATTGTCGCCCTCTGTAGAGAAGGTATAGGAGGCGTAAGCATTGAACTTTGCGTTGCCGACCTTTTTGGTGACCCCGATATCGACGATGGGATCCCACGAACCGTCGCCGACCTGCATGGTCATCGGGTCCAGCTTGCCGTTGGTCTTCGCGTCGGTCTCTCCGGTAGGAATATTGAGCCCGGCTCCCGCCCACAGAAATACCGGGTCTTTCCGTTTCTGCGAGAGGATCTGGTAGCGGAGCCACACGGTTGAGTCGGCTAGCCCCGAGTTGTCGAACTCCGGGGAACTTACCGGCGCTTCTCGCTCAATCGACATCTCCTTGTACGGGATCTTGAACTTCACCTCGACATTCTCGAATAATCCGTATCGGCCGATGAGATTGTACACACTGATTTCTTTTTCCTTCGGGGCATTGCTTTTGGGAGATATGTCCGAGTTCCCGTCGTAGGTCGCGTCTTTATTCATGAGGACGCTTTTAAAAATGATGCCCACCTGCCCTTTGGGATAGAGCACACCATCAACAGAGTTCACCGGTGATTTCGGGGAGAGGACCGGTTTGTTTTCTTCTGCCTGAACACCTGCAGCGGTAAGACCGAGGGCGATGGACAGGACCGTTACATAGAGCTGCTTTCTCATGAATCCTCCACAATAGAATACTTTTTATGAGTCTAGTGTCGTGCGCAGAGAGGAAGATCCTCCCGCGAGACTCCCCGAACGTTCTCCCGGTTGTTCGGAGAGACAGTACCACAGAAGTCTATTAAATAGATCTGCTTAGGTCAATAAGTTTTTAATTTATAAATTAATAAATTAAATACTGACGGTAAACAACTTGGGAAAACAGGGTGTTGTTTGAGGTCAAGGCGACCGGAAAGGATGTTTCGCAGATAGATGTGTTGTTGTGATAACAGGGGGACGACGGAGGTATCTCCGGAGCGCGAGGTTGTTCAAGATAGATAAAAGACATGAAGGGAGAAAAAGTGCTGCAGTTATGCCCCATGCCGGAGAGGGAATAATCCGGCAGTCCTGTGGTCAGCAGGCCATTCGAATGGGGCGGGGGTGCCGCTTTGGTGCCGGCGGGAGAACCCCGGGCTCGATCCAGAAACGACGCGGTATCGGCAGGCAGGTGATGGAAGAGTTTGGCTCTCCTCTTTAATTATGGACCGACCCTGGGAACGGAGTTGCTCTCTTCTTGCTGCCCTGCCGGGTCGGTGGCTGTGCTTTCCCGTTGCAGCAGGGTGCGCTTTCGCTCGACCCCCCAACGGAACCCGTTCAGTGAGCCGTCGCTGCCGATGACTCGGTGACAGGGGACGACCATGGCAAGTTTGTTGGCGGCACAGGCCCCGGCTACTGCGCGCACCGCTCGGGGACGTCCCAGGCGCCGGGCCACCTCGCCGTAGCTGACCGTACTGCCGGGTGGAATCTGGCGCAGGATCTGCCAGACCTGGTGCTGGAAGGCAGTTCCCTGAATGTCGAGAGGCAGATCGATGGTCCGCGGTGGCGTTTCAAGCAGGGCAATCACTTCGGAAACGATCGCCGAGAACTCCGTTCCGGCGTCTTCCAGCCGTGCCTTGGGGAAATGGTGGCGCAACTGAGCGGATACGGCCTGCCGGTCGTCGCCCAATTCGATGGCGCAGATGCCGCGCTCGGTCGTTGCCACCGCCACCCAGCCGAGGAAGCAGGGAGCGCATGCGAAATGGATGGTTAAACCGGCACCGCCCCGCCGATACGTTGCCGGCGGCATTGCCAGCCTTTGACTGGCGCTGTCGTAAGCTCGGCTGCTGGTACTGAAGCCCGCTGCGTAGATGGCACGGGTAACGGACCCGTCTTGCTCCTGCAAAAGGTTGCCGAAGCGCCGGATCTGGTTTGTCCTGGCATATTGTTTGGGGGTGATGCCGATCAGCTTTTTAAATCGCCGGTGAAAATGATGCAGACTTAAACCGGCCTCAGCGGCAAGTTCGGACAGCGACGGCGGATGGTGTTGTTCGAGGCGGCGACAGGCCGTTACCATGGTTTCCAGCAGCGGTTCTTTAGCCGCAGCGGGGTCAGCAGGACGACAACGCCGGCAGGGGCGATAACCTGAATGCTCGGCCGCGCGGCTGTCGACAAAGAAATCGACGTGCTCCCGCCGGGGCAGGCGGGATGGGCAGCCGGGGCGGCAATAGACGCCCGTGGTCCGTACCCCGTAAACAAAGGCCCGCCCGGCAGCTTGGTCGCGGTGCAGCAGAGCCTGCCAGCGACTTTCATCATCGGTGTAGGCGGGGACGTCTGTCATCGACATATCTCCTCCATCGGTTGTGTTCTCATGACCACACTATAAGGGGTCTGTCAGGTTGAAACATCCCGATTCTTGCTCCGGAATTCAGTTTTTCCGAGCAACGTTTCCAGGATCTTGCGGGGGTGGCTTGGGCTGGTGCCTGCTGTGTCTGCCCCGCTCGAGCAGGCGCCGGGCAAGCGGTTGCAGCAGGTAAGGTCCGAGATAGATCGGGAATTGCGCGAGCGCGAAATAGAGCCAGGTCAACTCCGGCAGCGCGCCGCCGGTGGCGGCGAGCATCAGCCCCATATTGCGTTGGGAAGAGAGAAACCCGAGCGCCAGGGCGCGCTCTCGGCCGGTTCGCCAGAAGATTAAGACGGAGAGCAGCAGCACCGTGAGGTAGATCGCGAAGGCCAGTACAATCAGGGAAAGGGTGAAAAGCGGTGCCGCGAGGAATCGGTCGGCGACGTTTTCCATGATGGCGGCGACAAAGATGAAGAGAAAGATGATATTGCCGCCGTTGATCGCATCTGCGCGCCGTTCGATCGCTGCCAGACCGAAAACTCGACGGGCGATAAAACCGACCAGGGCCGAGCCGGCAAGAATCGCCGAAAGCTTCAGGCCGAGGGCCAGCGGGGCCAGCGATAATGCCGGACCGAGGAACAGGGAAGCAAACAGCGGCGCGGTCAGCGGAATGATTGCGGTACTGGTAATCAATGTCGCCAGTACCAGGGCGGCGTCGAGACCGATTAGCGATGCAAAGGCGGGAGCGGCCATGATCGGCGAGGCGATGGCCTGCAACATCAGCGCCAGGAACAAATGCGGAGACTGTGCCGGCAGGCCGAGGCCCAGACAGCCGGCGGCGAAGACCAGCGGTACGAGTACCGATGTCCAGGCGGTTGCCGCCAATACAAGGCCCGGGCGTTTCAGGTAGGCTCGGAAAGCGACCATGTCGACCCGCATGAAGGCGAAGCAGAGCAGCACGAAGATGCTTTCGGTGACGAGCGGTTTGCACAGTTTGCCAAGGGGCGGAGCCGCGATGCCGATGATGACGAGTGCCGCTACCGCCCCGGTGCCCTGCCGACCGAGCCAGGATAGAGCCCCTGTGACATGATTGATCGGCACCATAAGCGGTGTTATCCCTGTTATACTAATGTCGTGGGGCCTTTGTCGGAGTCGGGGGGGGACTCGTCCTGGCAGACGATCCGGTCACGCCCCTGGTTCTTGGCCTGGTAGAGGAGCCTGTCCGCCGCTTCGATCAGTCCTGTTGCTGTCGAAACCTGGTCTGGATACATTGTTGCGACGCCGATACTTGCCGTCATCGTCGGAGAAGTCGGCGAGTTCTCATTGGCGATGCCAAGGTCACGGATTGCCGCGAGAACCTGCTTGGCCAGGAGGCACGCCTGCTGCAAGGTGGTATTGCCGTAGATGATTGCAAACTCTTCCCCGCCGTAGCGGGCGCACAGGTCGCCAGGCCGGTTGGCGAAGTTTTGTAAAGTATTTCCAATGGCTTTCAGGCAGTCGTCACCGGCCAGGTGACCGTACGTGTCGTTGAGCAGCTTGAAATGGTCGATATCGATAATTGCGAGCGATATCGGTATTTTGAGACGGGAACAGCGTTTCCATTCGGCCTCGAGGAATTCATCGAAACGGCGGCGATTGGCAATTCCAGTCAGACCGTCAAGGCGAGAGAGGCTGATAACCTGTTCCTCGGCTAATTTGCGCTCGGTGATATTCTGGTGAGAGACGACGAAACAGCGGGTTTGTCCCATTGAAAAAGGGGAAACCCGCATCATGAACCAGCGCTTTTCGCGCGGGCTGTGGCACGGGTATTCGAGGTAGAACAACGGTTTTGTACCGTTGATCACCGTACGCAGGCCGTCGGCGGCCAGTGCCCCGAAATCATCACCCATTGCAGAGGCGGTATCGCAGACGTCGAGGTAATTGATGTTTTGCCAATTGCTGTCGATAATCAGACAGTTGTTCTGTTTGCCAAAAAGCGTCCAACTGCGGTTGACGAAGAGGATGGTGCCTTGTTGATCGATCACAACGATGTGTTCGGTGATGGCGTCAAGGACCCGCCTGAGAAATTCGTAGGACTCAATCATCGGCTGACACGGTAAACGGTTTCACGGGAAGAGACGATCCCCCGGTTGCCCGGTGACGCCGCATCGACCATCGAGTCGGCCGTTTATACCTCGCCCAGTGCATAGTCGACCGCCTGCTCGGCGTGAATCTTCGTGGTGTCGAAGAGTCTGACGCCCGTATCGTCCTGGTTTACCAGCATTCCGATTTCAGTACAACCAAGAATGACCGCTTCGGCGCCCCGTTTGGCCAGGGCATCGATTATGTCGAGATAGGACCGGCGCGATGCGGCCTTCTGCCTGCCAAGGCAGAGCTCATTGAATATGACGTCGTGAACCAGCCGGCGTTCTTGTGTCTCCGGGATCAGGACGTTCAGGCCGTAATTATCTCTCAGCCGTCCCTTGTAGAAGTCCTGCTCCATCGTGAACGCGGTGCCAAGCAGGCCGACGGTCCGGATGCCTTTTCGAATCAGGGCTTCGGCGGTGGCATCGCCAATATGTAGGAGCGGCACGGAGATTTCCCGTTCAATGCGTGGCGCGACCTTATGCATGGTATTGGTGCAGATAAGCAGAAAGTCGGCGCCGGCAGCCTCGACCTTCCGGGCTGCATTGGCCAGCAGATCGCCCATCTGCTGCCAGTCCCCGTACCGCTGCAGGGTCTCGATCGGTTCGAAATCGACACTGTACAGTGCGATCTTGGCCGAATGAAAACCACCCAGGCGGACCTTGATACCTTCGTTGATCGCCCGGTAATAGCCGATGGTACTCTCCCAACTCATGCCGCCCAACAGCCCGATTGTTTTCATGGCTTCCCGGTTCCTCCTCACTTTAGGGAACCCTGAAAAATTGTTATTTCGTTCAACCTCATCGTTACGCAATCAAATTTTATCCTCGGAATATCGTGTATATGCCTGTGGTAAAATTTTCTTGCGCGCCTCGATCTTGAACGAAACTCCTAATTTTTCAAGCTCCCCTTTAATCTTTATCGGTTTCCCGGCCGACAAATGTCAACCAGCAGCGTGACAGGCCGTAACCTGTCTTTTGCTATACTTTCCCGGACTGGATGTCACAACAAACAATACAAACCATCGTCCTGGCCACCAGGCCTGGTCGATTCTTGTTCCGGCTGCTGCGTTGCTTCCGGTGCTAAAGCCATTTAGCCTGAGCGGTCGTGGAGCTGCTTTGGATAGTCCGTCGCGATGTGCCGTCATGGTGGCTCGTGCTGCCGTAGCTCGGCAAGGATGCCGGTCAGCCAGTCCGCGGTTTTCAATACCGTGTCTGACCGGCACTGTACCAGGTATGCTCTACCCGAGATGCTGCTGCTGGTCGCTGCCTGCCTGATAAAGTCTTCCGCCGAGTCGATACGGTCGCGTCGGAGCAGATAGCGATACTTTCTATCGATATGTTCGGCTGCTTCGTCGGCTTCATGCCAGATTCCGTTTCGGTTGAATCGGCACGGCGCGGTCCTGATGTGTTCGAGCAGGTGATCGATTTCAACGGCTGCTTGCGGGTCGATGACTTCCGCCTCCGCTCCGGTCGGCATCAGCAGCCAGCAGCAGAGCAACAGCGACATCAGTGACGAGGAAGTGCTCCAGAGAGTCCGCGCCGTGTTGCCGGTGCTTTTGAGGGCCACCGGGGAGAGGCGTTTGATGCGGGGGGGCGGAGGGACGCCATGGTTTCGTTGCATCGCTGTCAGCCTGCCAGAAAGTGCATGTCGCCATGTTCGTCGAAACCGAACATTGGTCCCCAGGCAATTTCCCAGCAGTAACCGTCGCGATCGGCGAAGTATCCGTTGAAGCCGCCCCAGAACGTTTCCTGTGGTTCTCTCAGAATACGGGCGCCTGCGTTTCGAGCGCGATCGATGACGGCGATGACGTCTTCCCTGTTCCGGGCATTATGGGCCAGGGTAATGCCGCTGAAGCCGGTGCGGGCCGGGGTGATTTCCGATGAGATATCGGCGGCCAGCGCGTCGATTGGATAGAGGGCCAGCCAGCTGCCCGGCAGTTCAATGAAGACGACGCCGTCATAGGAGCGGTTGGGCGGCGTAGCGAGGACGGCTTCATAGAATGAAGCGGCTTTTGCCAGGTCGGCGACACCGAGGGTTATCATTGAGAGTCGCGGTATTTTCATGTTGTCGTCTTGTCTTTGTTATTGAGGGGAGCTTGAGTGGATGCAACCGATTCTGCCACGGTGGGCGATGCGACCACCCCGCTAATCGACGATAAACAGTTTCGCTCCCTGCTCGGTCGATGACCGGTGGCGTTCACCATTGTCGGCCACCTGGTAACTGCAGCCGGGCTTGAGGGTGAATCGGCGACCATCTTCGAGCTCGGTGTACAATTCCCCCTCCAGGCAGAGCAGGATGTGTCCCTTGGCGCACCAGTGGTCAGCCAGATAACCGGGGCTGTATTCAACCATACGAACACGGATCGGACCAAAATTTCGGGTCCTCCAGAAGGCGACACCCTGTTCGCCGGCATGTTCGGTTTGTTCGATCACGGACCAGTCGGTCACGCAAAAAGGCAGATCTTTGATTTCCATTGTAAGACCTCTGAGTTAAGGCAAGAACTATCGAGCCTTTTTCGGTCGTGCTGATGGACCACGTTTCAGGCCAATGACAGCGAGTTGATAACAACCGCCCAGCAGTTGAGCAAAATAACAAAGAGCAGAAAGATGTTTCCGAGCCGGCGATGCAGACCGACAAAACCGATTACCGCCAGGAATTGCAGACCTTTGCCGGCAAGGTTGCCGAGATCTCCGCCGAAAACGGTCATAAGACATCTTGTAATCGTATTGGCTTCGGCGTCAGAACCGTATTTTGCGACAAATGCCGAAGTTGTGGCTATATCGTAGGCCATGGTGATCACGAGGATGAGCCACCAGACGAGGTACCGTCAGGGAAAAGACAATATTTTCCCGAAATGCTATCTGCTCACCAAGAATCTTCATTCGGCTTGTTGGCTGTGCCTCACGGTTTTCGCAGCGTCGGTATCCTGCCGATTTACGTATCTCGGCGCGTCGGAACGACCAGTACGGGGCAGGTTGCCCCGCGCAATACCCCTTCACTGACGCTGCCCACCAAAAGTTGATACATTGCTCCCCGTCCGTGGGAGCCGACGATAATCATATCAATATTCAATTTGCGTGCCCTTTCGAGAATTGTCTCGACTGTAACGCCTTGTACGAGCAGGGCGGTGATATCCAGCCCGGTCGCACGCATCCGTTTGGCTATGTGTTGAATGTTTCGGTGTTCCGTATGGAACCGCTCTGCCAGGAAATCCCGCTCTGCCTGCGGACCTGGTTGATAGCCGACGAAATCAGGTTCCGGCTCGGCGACATGGAGGAGCCACACCTTTGCAGAATGCGTGACGGCGATTTCCTCAGCTTGGCGCACGATTGCTTCCGTCGCGTCGGAAAAATCAATTGCCACCAGGATGTTCATGAGTTCTCTCCGGATCGTATTTTTTCTGCTTGAATCACGTACTCCCAGATCGTTTATCTACCAGTCTCCGGCGGTGTCCGGTCTGTTATCGGGTGGGAACGGTTATGAAGTCCGCTGCATCGCGGCCGTGACGACCCCGGCGCCGATCAGAGCGGCTCCGCCGCAACGATTGAACCAGGCGCGAACACGTTTTTTGCCGACAGCTTCCCGCAACCGGCTGGCAAAGGAGGCGTATAATGCGGCGTTGATCAAAGCGAGCAGCAGAAAGGTTCCACCGAGCAGAAGGAGCTGGCTCCCTACGGGGCTGCCGGTTGTTATGAACTGGGGCAGGAAGGCCACGAAAAAGGCGAT
>JAZBPM010000388.1:0-4354 GCA_036351615.1 Desulfofustis sp. | reverse complement strand
GAGGAAGATGGCACGATCAATGAGAGCCTGGCGATTATCGATCGTATCGAGTCCGAAGACGGCGCGGTCCTCTTCCGGCCACAGCGGAGCAGCCGTTTCCTGGTCGACCCGAAAACTTCGTTGTCTCTTGGTCATATACTTGAAAACACTATTAAATTCGGTACTGGTCGGTATGCCGACCGGCAGGTCAAGCTTACCGATACCGGTGATGAGATTATCGATGAAATGGAACTGTCCGTCCCGTTGCTCGGTAAGACCGGGACGGCCAATCGTTACACCAACGCCTCGTTTCTCGGGTATCTGCCGGGTATCGGCGATAACGGGAATGGTTTGACTCTGGAAGACGGCTGGAGTGTCGGTGTCTATGTCGGCTATGATGATAACAAGCCGATGCGCCGCGGTTCTACACGCGTTACCGGCTCTCTCGGGGCATTACCGGCCTGGACCGCCATCGTTGCCGATATCGTTGACCGGCATGGCTACGCCGTCGATCTCGATCCGGTAGACCTGTCATTTTATGGGCTGACGATAAAACGACCGGATCTCGGTCAGAAAAACCTTGCGATCGATGCCGAGCAGGGCGGAATCCCGAGCGTGCCGCTGCGACTGGTGGATCCGCTTGATCGTTATCAACCGGCGATTATGACCTTCGGCTCGATCGGAGCCGAACATGTGTTTCAGCCGCAGCGAACCGTCGCGCCCTTCTGGTCGCTCAACGTGCCGGTTCAGTCCGCTTCGGATGTTTCAGCCGAAACCACTTCCTTCTCCGGTGGCGTCGATCTTGCCGCAGGTCGTTAAACTCTTTTGCTTTTTCTCCGATAGGTTAGTAAACTTACTGCAGGGAACCTTGAAAAATTGTCATTCCGCCCGATCTCATCGTTGCACAATCAAATTTTATCCATGGTATATTATGCATATGCCTGCGGTAAAATTTTCTTGCGCGCTTCGATCTTGAACGAAATTCCGATTTTTTCAAGCTCCCCTACGGTATCTTCATGACCCATGAATTGATTCGTCATCAGGTGACGCACAGAGAGGAAAACTGTTCCATGAAATCGGCATCCTGTCTTGTTGTTTTACTATCTTTTGCTGTCCTGTTCAGCGGTTGCGCCCAGAAATCGCTGCCGCGAAACGACGCTGATTCCGCCATCAGCCGCCGGCCTCCGGCGATCACCGAACGCAGTATCGAAACTCCGGGCAGCCGAGTTGCCGACCCGGCGAAGAGCGGTCCCCAGCCGATTGCCAGGCCGGTACTCGAGCCGGCCGAAACGGTCCGGGCCGACGTTGCGGATCAGGCACCACTGCTGCCGGTCGGTTACATCAATGATCGGATTTTCGAGTATGGCAGGAAGCTGGAACGCTGGAAAGAACTGGACAATCAGGCGGTTGTGGTACAGCTCGACAAGGAGCAAAGCGACACGATGGTTCGCTGTTTTCGTGATCTGCAAGCGGTTTTGAACGGTTACCAGCAGCTGCGCGACACTCTGCTCCAGAGAAATGTCATTGTCCCGGAAGTGATTGTACCTGAACAGGTATTGGACCTCCAGCGACAGGATATCGACTTTCTCGAGGGGATCTGCGGCAGGATGCTCGGTGAAGCGCACGACGAGGATGCCGGCTGGCAGCAGCGGCAGGAAGGGGCGGATCTCAACCAGGTGGAGACCCTGATCGAACGATATTCTGCCAATGGTGAATATAGCGAGGTCGTGCAGGTCTGGCTGAAAATACCGGACCATCAAGTCGATCGGATCAGTCTCAAGACCAGGATTCTTTATGGTAACGCATTGATGTTTCTTGATCAACCGGAACAGGCGGCCCGGATCTATCAACAGATCGTCGATGCGATGTCGGCCTCCGACGAGCAGCCAACCGACCTGCTCTCGCTGCGCAAGGTCCTCGCCGATCTCTATACCTCCTATGGCAATTACCCCGCCGCTCGGAAGCAATATAACCAGATCGATGACGATTATGAAGCGATCGGTTCAATCAAGCAGTGGGCGAACCTGCAATTATCCATTCTTGAGAGGAGCGAAACGGGCAGCCCGGAATTAAACGAATATTCCTCGCTGCTGCGCGGTTATCTCGGTTATCTGCCGCGCCGCGACGGTTACTCGATCGTCTGGCAGGCCGATACATTTCTGCAGACGTATCCCTACTCGCCGGTTTCATCCAATGTCGATGCGATCAGGGGAGATGCACAGCGGCGGGCTGACGCTTGGTTTAACGACTATCTGTCGCGTTCCGCCGAGCTTGCCGAGGATAGGAAATTTCAGGATGCGATGGAGCTCTTACAGACGATTCCTGAAGATCTCGTCGGTGATGAGCATCGCCAGCAGGTGCAGGCCCGCTTGGACGAACTGGTGCTCGCCGAGGAAGTTGCGCGGGAGACCCATAAAATAGAGCAGATGCAGGAGCTGCAACGGACCTGGAATGACGGTATGCTGCGCGCCGAGGCTGAGGATTATGCAGGCGCGATCGAAATATTCACCACCTTGCTCGATAGTGAGTTCGGCGCTCGAGCGGCGGAAAAAATCAAGGAATTGTCGCTCAAGGCGGCCATGATCGAGCGTCGCAAGGCCGCCGACCTTTTCATCCGTTTTTCAAAGACGACGGATATCGAGAGCAAAAAGCGACTGCTCGTCGAATCCCGTCAGGTGCTCAAGGATATCCTGGTAAAGTATCCCGAGGTCGAAATCGCCGACAAGGTCGTCGGCAATATCAACCGGGTCGAGCAGGAGATGAATGTCCTGGACCCGCAATTGCTGCCGACCATCAAAGAACAAGAACAGCGCCAAGAACTGCTGCGGGAAGAAGAACAGCAGTCCGTACCCGTCGGTGTCGATGTCTTCGATCTGCCGTTGTCTACGCCGGAACAGCAGGCTCCGGCGGCTCCACCGGCTTCGTCGGAACCGCTGCCGGTACGAACTCCGGATCAGCTGTAGGCGTCAGCAACCCCCGCCGGCAGCATAAACCGGGAACAAGCACCTGTTTCCCTTCAGTTCGTTGCCGATGGCGATCGCCGTCGGCAACGAATCTAACGGGGCAGTGTTGGACCGAGTGAACCGGGGGAACGATGTATCTGACGACAATGACCCACCGGGACGAACTCTTCGACCTGACATTGCGTTGGCTCAACGATCGGTTCGAGCCGCAGGACGGAAAGATCGTCACCCGGATTTTCCTCTACGAAAGTGCTGTCTCTGCCGTGCTTGTCGACCGGGTGACCGGTCTGCTCGCCAGATTGTTCAGCGGTCCGCTGCAGATAGAGCGCATCTGGCAGAAGCAGGAACTGCGCCAACGCCTGATCCACTACCTACCCCGGAACAGTGAGCGGACCAGTTTCTTGATTCGGAGTTTTTCCGACAATCCCGAATACTTTTTTCCCCGATTGCCCATTGATGCGTTGTTGGTAACCGGTCCCGGTCCCCGTCTGCTGGCGATCGGCCGTATCAAGCGTTTGTCACGGGTTGCGGAAAAAGTATCGTTTCGCCTGGTGGACGCCCTGTTCAAGGAGATCCAGGCAGAGGCCCGGGTCATTGCCGGCCGCCGGGCCGCCTCGTCCGGAGTATCCCTGATCGATCTTGTCAGTTCGGAACGCGAGATGTACACCGACTTTACCGCCGCCGAAACCGAGGTCGCACGGCGTTTTCGTAACCACAATGTCTGGATTCCTCGCCGGGCGATGACCGTCAACGATCTGCTCGGCTTCAAGATAATCGGCGACCAGGAACTGATCGATAGGGTGCCGCACCTGTTGCAGCAGCAGCCGGGTGTGGCGCTGATCGAGACTGAACGACACAGCGGTGACTACAACGCCACCAACCTGCTGGTGGAAATCACGCTGCCGGAGCCGGCTACCCTGGCCGCCCAACTGAACAAATTCGACTGGTCCATTGCCCGGCAGCGCGGCCTCGATCCGGAGGAAACGCAGCGAGGATTTGCCGATTATCTGGCGCGGGGCGCAGACACGGTCCGAATGGAGATCATCTTGACCACGTACGACGAATTGATGGAGTCGGAATTCGGTCGTTCGACCCACGAACTCCGGGTGCTGCGGCTGCGACAGCGACAGGCCTACAACGGTCCGATCGCCCACAACGGCGCCTACCTGATCGAGTATCTGCTGGCCCTTGCCTCGTCACCGACGACCGATATCGTCGAGTTGCCGATCAAGATGTACGGTCGCTACCTCCCCGAAACCATCGACAGTGCCAAGTGCACGCTCTTCGGTTACGATATCGATGCCGGTATGCTCGACGCCTTCTGCCTGAAAACCATCAGTCTCGACCAACGGGGGACAGGTTTTAACCTGTCCCCCGCAAACCTCCAACGACGGGACAGGTTTTGACTTGTC
>JAZBPM010000387.1:0-4927 GCA_036351615.1 Desulfofustis sp. | reverse complement strand
TCACCGCCGCCGATGGCTTTGACCACCGACGGATTGGTATAGACGTCAGCCACGGCCGCGGCAAACGGGGCCTTGTCGGGATGGGTGACTTCCATGCCTTCCTTGGCGCAGGCTGCTTCCAGTTCCTGGTCGGCCTGCAGTGAGATTTCACGCTCGTAGGTGCGGGCTTCGGCGGCTGCTTCGGTGATGATCTGCTGCTGTTCCGGAGTCAATGTCTTCCAGGTGATCTCGCTGATCAGCAGAACCGCCGGCGAGTAAAAATGACCGGTCATGGCCAGGTGCTTCTGGACCTCGAAAAAGCGCGACGAATGGATAACGGCCAGCGGGTTTTCCTGGGCATCGACGGTCTTTTGCTCAAGGGCGGTGTAGAGTTCGCCGAAAGCCATCGGCAGCGGGCTGGCGCCCAGGGCTTTCATGGTCAGGATGAAGACGTCGTCCTCCATGACCCTGATTTTCAACCCTGCCATATCCTCCGGGGTGTTGATCGGCCGTTTGGAGTTGGTGATGTTGCGGAAACCGTTCTCGAACCAACCGAGCGAACGGATACCGACGGTGGTGAAACGATCGGCGATGCTGGTGCCGATCTCGCCGTCAAGCACGCGGTAGCAGGATTCGCGATCCTTGAACAGGAACGGGAGATTGAAGAGTTTGACCTGGGGGACGAAGTTGCCCATCGGGCCGGTTGAGGTCAGTGTCATTTCCAGCGAACCGAGCTGCAATCCCTCGACCATGTCCCGCTCGGAGCCGAGCTGGGCGGCCGGAAAGACCTGGACTTCGATATCGCCGCCGGTCCGCTCGGCGACCAGCTTGCCGAAATACTCGGCGGCCTGGTTGTAGATGTGGGTCGGCTGGGTCGAGGTGCCCAGTTTAAGGATGGTTTTGGCATAGCATGCCGGGGAGATGACGAGAACCGCCAGGCATAGGATTGATACTGCAAGAAACCGTTTTCTGCTCATAACTTCCTCCTCGTGGTAGATTGACTGCGATATCGCCGCTACCGTCCCGCCCGTGCCCGTCAGGGCGTCAGGATCGGGAAGGTGTTGGCACCTTGCGGCATGACCGTGACGGTCGGGTTGCCGTTGCCACATTTTTCATAGGCGAGCTGCAGGGCCTCCTCGATGGTGGCGACGCCGTGCACACCGGCCTTGCGAGCCAGTTCGATATTGTTCTTGTGGGTAACCATGATCATGTAGCCACGGTTGACGTACTCGAGCTGACGAACCGCTACCCAGCCGGAGATCAGAAAATTGGCGCGCACCGCTTTCTCCAGATCGACAAAGGTCTCGTTGTCGAACCAGTCGAAAAACTCGCTTGGTTCCTTGATGTCCGGGCATTCCGCCAGCAAAATTACAACGCCGCCCGGTTTCATCGCGTAGACACCATTGTCGATGGTCTTCTGGGCCTGGTAGAGGTTGATGTCTTTCGGGTAACCGCCGGCCGAGGCGATGACGATGTCGGCCTGCTCCTTGATCGGAACGCCGAAAATCTCATCGACCAGCCGGGTGGCCGCCTGCCAGGCCGACACCCAATTGCCGGCGAAAAAGCCGGTCAACTCGCCGTCGAGGTTGGGGACCACGTTGACGATAAAATCCGGCTTGATGAAGGCGGCAACCTCCATCATGTCTTCGTGGGCCGGATTGCCGGCGGTTTTCATATTGGCGGCCAGCGGGTTGGAGCCGTCGCCGACGGTGCTGGCCATGGCCCACATGTGGCTCTGCTGGATGGTCTTGAGGGAAGAAACGCCGGGCATGATCGATTTGCGGCCGCCGCCGTAGCCGACCATGTAATGATAGATGACGCCGCCGGTCAGGATGACCCGGTCGGCTTCGGCCACCAGGCGGTTGACCGAGACCTCGGTGCCGCGGCTGGTAGTGCCGTAAAAGACCATGTTGTCGGTGTCCCAGGCGTTGTGATTGACCACCCGGATGCGATGGCAGACCTTGGCGCTGCAGAGTTCGACAAACTCGTCGGGGTTGTTCTGACGATGGGCGCCGACGGCGATAATTACCGTGATGTCCTCGTCTCTGATGCCGGACTCGTTGAGGTAATCGATGAGTAGCGGCAGGGTCAGCTCGTTGCGCTGCCAGCCCCTGGTGATGTCACTGACGGTGATCACCACCCGCTCGCCCGGTTTGACGATCTGACGCAGCGGCGGGCTGTCGATCGGGTGATCGAGGGCGTGGCGGTAGGTTGCGGTCAGGTCGTCGGGCGGTGGGCGGTTGTTGCCGACCAGTTCATAGAGCAATTGCGACTCGGGGATCGAAAAGCTGGTTGTCCCCTTGCCGATTTTCAGCGAAAATTCACGATAGTTCACAGTGCCGTCCATCCTACTTGTTGTTCCGGGCGGCCAGCTTGGCGGCTTCCCCTTCGACCATTTTATAGACATGCTCGTCGCCGGGGAAAACACCCTGGCGGACCTCGTCGATGTAGGCCGCGAAGACCTTGCGGTATTCGCCGGCGACGTCGCCGTAACGCTTCACGAATTTCGGCGTAAAGGCTTGGAACAGTCCGAGAATGTCGGAGCAGATCATTACCTGGCCGTCGCAATCGCCGGCGCCGATGCCGTAGATCGGGATGGGCAATTCGTCACGAATGATCTTAGTGACTTCCGGCGGTACACCCTCGACCAGCATCGAAAAGGCACCGGCCTCGTAGACCGCGTGGGCGTCATCGATGATCGCCTGGGCGCTGTCGGCGGTCCGCCCCTGGGCCCGGAAGCCTCCCTGTGCGCCGGAACTCTGGGGGGTCAGGCCGATATGGCCCATGACCAACATGCCGCCGTCGCTGATGGCCTTGATTACCGGGGCGACCCGGATGCCGCCTTCGAGTTTGACACAGTCGACCGCGGCTTCCTTGTGAAAGCGAACCGCGTTGCGGCAGGCCTCTTCGATGCCGACTTGATAGGCGCCGAACGGCATGTCGCCGATAATGAAGGTGTTCGGTGCGGCGCGGCGTACCGCCTCGCAATGATAGATACACTGGTCCATGGTGACCGGCACGGTGCCGGAATAGCCGTAGACGGCCATGCCCAGGCTGTCGCCGACCAGCAGCATGTCCATGCCCGCTTCTTCCGCCAACTGTGCGGTTACATAATCGTAAGCGGTCATCCACACTGCCCGCCTGCCTTCGTCCTTCATGGTTTGCAGATCAAATCTGGTCAGTTTTTTCTTCAAAACGAGGTCCTCCTGGATTGGTTCTTGGGTTCGGGGTGGGTTGGTCCTGGTGCGGCCGCCGGTTCGGCGGCTGATCTGCACCGGCCGTTCCGGCATCGGTTGCGACAATCACCGGGGCGCCGAGCGCCGCCAGGTTGCTCTGGATCGCGGCCGGCAAGTGCCGGTCGGTGATGATCGTAAAACGGTCGTCGATGTCGAAGGCGTGATAGAAGGCGACGTGACCGAATTTGGTGGCATCGGCAAGAATCATGACCGATCCGGCGGCGGCGACCATGTAGCGTTTCGCATAGGCGATGTCGAGACTGGTATCGCAGCACGACGAGTTGTCGGTAATGGCGTGGATTCCCATCAGTGCCACGTCGACATGCAGGTCTTGCAGAAACGAGACGCCCGGTTCGCCAAACAGGGTATAGGAGCCGGGGCGCAGGGTGCCGCCGCTGATCAGCAGATTGATCGACGGGCAACCGGCGAGCAGTTCGCCGATGCGCAAATCATTGGTAATGGCGGTCAGGCTGAGGCCCATTTCGACGACCCGATAAGCGGCCTCGTAGACGGTTGAACTGGAGTCGAAAATAACGCTCTGGCCGTCACGCAACCTATCGGCGGCGCACCTGCCGATCCGTGTCTTCTCCTCGCGGGCGACCCGCGAGGTGATATGGTAGTCAGGTTCAAAGGTCGTGCCGGGCGCAGTTTTCAGCGAGGCGCCGCCATGACTGCGTTGAATCGCGCCGGTTCGGGCCAGCCAGTCCAGGTCGCGACGAATGGTCGGCAACGAAGCCTCGGTGGTTTGGGCAAGCTCGTGAACGGAGATGGCACCCTTGCGGCGGATCAGCTCCAAGATCAGATGGCGGCGCTGGGCAGGAATGAGATCCGCTTTTTTCTGCGTGACGGTCATGGGCCGATCCGGGATGAAAACAGGAATAGATATCTAAAATGATCACAAACAATCATAAAAAGTCAACAAGAAAAACGATTGCGCCAGTGACAGGTGCATCCTATTTGCCCTGTCACAACGTTCTTCTCGCCCGAATTGGGGGCGCGAGCGCCGGGTGCCGGCAAGGGAGCAGCCTTCTTTTTTTCGAGAGGAGTCAAAAGCCTTTTTCCGCAACCGGGTTGTCATGGTACAAAGGATGCTACCGAAGATGATGAGTTCGGTACCCGGTGTTATGACGATGAATAAGCGATCGATCCTGAAGACAAGGGCCGGCGGCGCTCCCACGTGCCACCGGCGAGGACACTTTGTGCAGCTGGTTCTGCTGGCCGCCTGGGTGTTGCCTCTGGTACTCCCGATGACCGGAGCGGCCGCCGGTGTCGACGAGCCGCTCGAACTGCGGCTGGAAGAAGCGATCGAGTGGGCGCTGCGCGACAACCGCTCGATACGGGATGCCCGCTTGGCGATCGACAGCAGCGAGCATGGTGTTATCGCTGCCCGCCAGGCATTTGCCGTCAAGGTGCGGCCGCTTTCCAGTATCAATTATTCCAGCAGCGACGAGCGGGACATCGCGGTCTGGGAGGTCGGTGGGTCGGTATCGAGAATCTTTGAGACCGGGGTCACGGCGGCCGTCACACCGAGTGTCGCCAAAGGAGATAGTGGCTATGACGCGGATGTCGGCTTCTCTATTACCGTCCCGCTGCTGCGCGGGCTGGGTCGCGACGTGGTCCTCGACGAAGTATATACCAACGAATTCACCGTCGCAGCCGCCCGCCGGCAATTACACCGGCAGCGAATAGATACGGTTGTGGAGACCGTTGCC
>JAZBPM010000386.1:0-4428 GCA_036351615.1 Desulfofustis sp. | reverse complement strand
GCCGAGGGATTTGATGCCCGAGATGGGGACCAGGCCGTACTGCACGCCGAGGGTTTCCATCAGCAGCAGGGCCAGCCAGAAGGACGGCATGGCGAAGCCGAGGAAGACGAATACGGTCGTGCCGCGATCAAACGGCGAGTTGCGCTTGACGGCGGACAGGATGCCGATCGGCACGGACACGGCGAGAATCAGCGCGATCGACAGGACGTTGATCAGGATGGTGATCGGCAGCCGTTCGGCGATCTTGTCCAGCACCGGCCGCCGGTCCTGGGAGAAGGAGTCGCCGAAGTCGAGCTGAACCAGCCGCGACAGCCACTTGCCGTACTGCACGTGGAGCGGCTTGTCGAGATCGTACTGGGCGCGCAGCCGCTCCTTCATCTCGAGGCTCGCCTCCGGATTGAGGTCGGTCTGCAGATCGGTCGGCTCGCCGGGTGCGAGATGGATCACCACGAAACTGATCAGGGTGATGCCGATCAGCATGGGAATCATCATTAAGAGTCGTTTTGATAAATAAACGATCATAAATTCAAAATCTTTTCAACGATCACCAAGGCAGCAGGAGCACCAGGAAAAGCAATTTTAATTCAAAAGTTTATCTTGGTGCCTTGGTAATTCTTTTTATGCAATGCCTTTGACTTTCAGCTTATCCGCATTCCATGTCCCGGCCTCTCAACGCTGGTAACGCTGCTCGCTCGCCGGCACCCACCACTCGTCGAAATTATACATGATTCCGGCCGGGGCGGGTTCGATGCCGCGGAAACGTCTGGCGACGACCGGCAGTGAATCGGGCACGTACAGCCAGGTATAGGGCTGCTCTTCGGCGAGGATTTCCTGGAGGCGATCGTAGATTTTTTTGCGCTCGGCCTGGTCGAACGTTCTGCGGCCGCGTTCGAGGAGGTCATCGACTTCGGCATTTTGGAAATTGATGAAATTCAGTTCGCCCGGTTTGGTTTTACTCGAGTGCCAGACGTTGTAGGCGTCGGGGTCGAGGGAGACGGACCAGCCGAGGATGGTGGCGTCGAAATTGCCCGGGTTGATGAATTCTTTGAGGAAGGATGCCCATTCGATGACCCGCAGCTTGACGTCAACGCCGATCTCGCGGAACCGGCGCTGGATGATCTCACCGGTGCGGATGCGCTGCTCGTTGCCCTGGTTGGTGACGATGGTAAAGGCGAAGGGCTCGCCGTCGCGATCGAGGATGCCGTCATTGTCGGTGTCGACCCAGCCGGCCTCGGCGAGCAGGGCGCGGGCCCGGTCGGGGTCATAGGGGTAGCGGGCGATGTCCGGGTTGTACGGCCAGGTGTCGGGCTTGTAGGGACCGGTCGCGACCTGGCCGAGGCCGATCAGCACGCCATCGATGAGCTCCTGCTTGTTGATGGCGTGGGTCAGGGCCTGCCGCACCCGCTTGTCCTGGAACATGGGCCGGCGCAGGTTGTAGCCGAGATAAGTGTAGCCGAACGACAGGTAGCGATACTTGTTGAAATTACGCTTGAAGGCGGGCGTATCGGTCTGGTCGGTGTATTGCAGCGGGGTCAGCCCCATGTAGTCCAGCCCCTTCGACTGGAGTTCGAGGAACATGGTCGACTGGTCCGGAATGATGCGGTAGACCACCCGGTGGATATAGGGCCGGCCTTCGTGATAAGCGGGGTTGGCTTCGAGCACGACCTTCTCGCCGGTCGCCCATTCCGCGAATTTGTAGGGGCCGGTACCGATCGGCCGGCGGGCCAGCGGACTCCTGGTGACGTCTTCACCTGCGAGCAGATGCTTCGGGTGGATCGGCAGGTTCCAGCTGATCAGCGCGGTCGCCAGCGGTTTGTCGTAATGAACCCGGAAGGTATAGGGATCGACCACTTCGGCCTTGCTGACCTGACGGTAGCGCTCGGCGTAGGCGGTCGGTGTGTTCGGGTCGATATAGAGCTGGTAGGTGAACATCACGTCTTCGGCAGTGAACGGTTGGCCGTCGTGCCAGGTGACGTCCTCGCGCAGTTTGAAGGTGATGGTCTGGTTGTCCTCGGAGATCTCCCAGGATTCGGCGAGGTCGCCTTCGATCTTGAGGTCCTTGTCATAGCGCACCAGACCGCTGTAGACCAGGCCGTTGATATCGGCCGACGCCGAATCCGCGGCCAGCACCGGCAAGAGGGTGCTCGGCTCGCCGATCGACCCCATCAGGATCGTGTCGCCATGCACCGGCTTCGCCGCGTCACCTTCGGCTGGCACAATCGCGTCCTGCTGCTGGTTGCAGGCGGTCAGAAGCAATAAAAGCAGGGCCGGAATAAATCGCATTCGAAACTCCTTGATATCCGCAGCTCGCGGCGCGGCATTTGTGCTAATCCAGATCATGCATCTCAACGCCGGCCGGTGGCTGCAACCGGAACAGGTCCGGCTGCAGTACCTGATTGATATCCAGCTCCGAAAATTCGAGGCTGGCCTGCACATCGTACTCGGCCAGGTGCATGTCGATACTGTGCGGGAATTCGCTGTCGTTTCCTGCGAACCCGGCGTAGGCAACTTTCAGCATCAGCTGGCCGCTGTTGAAATAGCGCGTCTCAACCAGCCTGCGCCGGGCATCGAACACCATCTCCTGGCGGTTTGACCCGCCGGACAGTTCCACCAGCCAGCCGCCGTCGGTCAGCAGCCAGGCGTTCACATCATCGTAGGCGACGACCGGCGCACTGTACAGCAGAGCCCTGACCAGGGTGTCGGCGGCAACCGGGATCCGGGTGAACCGGCCGATGTTGTCGGCATCCGCCTTGCCGAAATAGTAGCTGTTCCGAGACGGCACCAGCACCCCGAGATCGTTGCCGTCGGTTGCCAGCAGCAATAGCGGCGTGCCGAAGGTGCCGATGGTTTCCGCCCTGAGCCGGTCGGGGCGTTCGGCGAGCACAACCTGGGTGCCGCTGACGTTGCGCTGCGGCGTTTTCACCCTGACTTTGGCGAGGCCGCGGATCGAATGATAGCGACCGGCCTGTGCCGCCCAATCGGCGAGCAGGCGCTCGGCGGTCCCGGCTGGGGCCGGCAGGCCGTCATCCGGCGGTTGCAGGGGCGCACAGGCGGCAAGCAGCAGGAAGAAGCCGATGCTCAACCGGCCGAGCAACTGCCGGCGGGAACCGCGGCCCGAGCAAGCGGTCACGGACAGGTCACTGCGCGGCATCGAGGTCCTCGAGCAACTCTTTCGCGACGGGGCTGTCGGGATCAATCTCGAGCAGACGAAGACAGAGCTCACGCACCTTTGCGGTTTCCCCGAGGCTCAGATAGATTTTTGCCAGATGGGCGAGCACGACCGCATCGTCAGGCAACGCCTGACTGGCCGCTTCAACTGACTGGCGGGCTTCTTCGAAACGTTCCAGCCGGTAATAAACCCAGCCCAGAGTGTCGTGGATATGCGCAGCCGGTTTGAGCCTGATCGCCCGTTGCGCCAGTTCGAGGGCCTCCTTGAGCCGAATGTCTCTTTCGGCATAGGCATAGGCAATAAAATTCAAGGCTTCGGCGTGATTTTCATCGAGCGTGACAACTCTCTGCATGACTTCCAGAGCCAGGTCATGCCGGCCGATCCTCTCAAGGGTGATGCCCTGCTGGTAAAGCAGGACGACATCGTCCGGGAATTGCCGGATCCCTCTTTCCAGCACCGCGAGCGCCTCGTCCAGCTGGTCCTCCGACAGATGGATGACGGCCAGGTAGTAGTAAACCTGGGGCCGGACGGGTCCTTGCCCTATCTGCCTTTCAAGCAGGCTCACCGCCTCATCGAGACGTTTCATCTGCATGAGCAGAAACCCCATGTGCGCAAGCGCATCTTCGTAAAGCGCCGAAGTTTCGGGGATCGCGGAGAAAACCTCGAAAGCCTCGTGCCATTGCTCCTTGCGCTCCAACGCGCTGCCGAGATAGTAGCGCACCGGCTCAAGCTGCAGATCACGTTCAAGCAGCTCACGGAACAGGGAGATGGCATCGTCCCACCGCTCCTGTTCCATGTAGATCAGACCGATTTTGCGGCGGGCATCCATTTCCCCGGCGTCAAGCTGAACAATCAGGTTCAGCTCCCGCAAAGCGTCATCGTAGCGCTGCATGCTCACATAGATGCGGGCGACATGATGGCGCAGGGCAAGATCGTGTGGATTTTTCTGCAGCGCCTGGTTGAACAGTTCCAGCGCCTCTTCGAAGTCGCGCTGCTCTTCGTACATGAAACCCAGGTCGAGATAGGCCTGGCCGTAATCGCCCAGCACCTCGATCAGATAACGGTACTGTTCCTCGGCCAGCGTGTTCAGGTCCATTTCCCGGTAGAGCCTGGCCAGGGTCAGCCGGGCCGGTCGGGAGTCGGGGTTCTTGTCAATCAGTTGCTTCAATTCGTCGATCGCCTGTCCGGCTTCACCGAGGCGAACCAGGGCGATGGAGAGCTTGAGGGTCATGACCTGGTTGTCCGGGTCCAGCTCCAGG
>JAZBPM010000385.1:0-13367 GCA_036351615.1 Desulfofustis sp. | reverse complement strand
GGCTGCTGCGCTGCGGCCTGATCGACTAGGCTCCGAGGCCGGCAGACAGGCCATCCATGGCCTGACCGCCGGTGGCAGACGTCCTGTCCGCCACCCTTCGGGCCTGATTCTCCGCCCCGCCGGGCCTCCGCGATGCAGCCTCCGAGAGAACCAACCAGCCCGGGGAGCTCAGCCTGTGGAACTGATTTTCATATGAAACAAAACCAGAAAATTTTCGGTTGGTTCACCGTAAACATTGAAATTCGTTTGCCTTCAGGTATTATTGCAGAACTGCGCAGTCTGAAAAACAATCATCAGTCAGGTTTTATCAGGCCCACCCTTATCACGTCTCTGAAGAGGAATAAAGATCATGCAACGCACAGCACATCTTATCGCGCCAGCACTGACCTGTCTTCTGCTGATCAGCACACCACACCTCAGTTCCGCCGCTGAAGGTCTCGGAATCGCCGTTAAGGCCGGAACATTGGGTGTCGGCGCCGAACTCAGCACGCCGCTTCTCCCCAACACCAGATTACGCGGCGGTGTCAATTATCTGAAGTATGAATTCGAATCGACCATTTCAGATATCGACTACGAATTTGAACCGGAGCACAATTCAGCTTCACTGGTGCTTGATGTTCACCCATTCGGCGGTGCTTTTTTCATCAGCGGCGGGGCATACTTCAACAACAACAACGTTGGAGTTATCGGAACCATCGATAGCGGCGTCATCCCGGCTGATTACTACCGTTATGCCTTCCTCGCCGATCTGGTATCGATCAGCGGAGATGTCGAATTCAACCCCGTTGCTCCGTACGCCGGCATCGGTTGGCGCACCAACAGCGACACTTCCGGCTGGGGTTTTGCCCTCGAACTCGGCGTATTGTACCAGGGCGCCCCCGACGTCAAGAACCTCAGAGTGAACGCCCCCATTGACGTCAACGGCATCGACGAAGTGCAACGCTTCCTGGCGGAACAGGAGCAGGAGATCGAAGACGAACTGGATTGGTTCGAATTCTACCCGGTCGCCTCGGCGATGCTCACCTACCATTTTTGACCATCACCGGAACCCTTGTAATCCTGAAGGGAGCTTGCGAAATTCTGAATTTCGTTCGAGACCGAGGCGCTCATGACAATTTTACCGCGGGCATTCATAAGGTATTCCACGGAAAACATTTGATTGCGCAACGATGAAATTGGGCGAAATGCCGATTTTTCAAGGTTCCCTTGTTACAGCCGGCGACGATCTCCGCAAATTGTCGCCGGTCAGCGTTTGAAAGACGATTGATGTCCCTGCTCTGAGCGAGTGAATCCGACTTGTCAGACCCGGCATTTCGGCACTCATCGATGCAACGAGGCACCAGCGGGGGAAAAGATGACCGAGCAACATCACTCGCAAAACCGGTCCGGCCAATCAGAAAAACGAGCAGACGCCACCGCCAACGGTGCTTCCGCGCCGCGGCCGGACTACCAACCCCTGGCACAACGCAACGAACACCTCCTGCAGCTACTGCTCGACACGGTGCCGCATTGTGTGTTCTGGAAGGATGAACGTTTCATCTTCCAGGGCTGCAACCGGCAATTCGCCACTCTCGTCGGGCTGGACAAACCACAGGACATCATCGGTAAGACCGACTATGATCTGCCGGTCCCGAAAAAAGACGCCGATTTTTACCGATTCTGCGATGAACGGATCACCGAATACGACCGTGCCGAGTACAATTTCGTCGAGACACTGCAACGCCACGATGGCCAGCGCGTCTGGCTGAGAACCAACAAAATGCCGCTCCATGATGAAACCGGCAGCGTTATCGGAGTACTCGGCATCGCCGAGAATATTACCGAGCAAATCGGTATTGAAGAGCGTCTGCGCCATTACGAAGTGATGGCCTCCACCGTCGACGACCTGCTGGCGATCATCAGCCCCGAATACCGCTTTCTCGCCGTCAACGATGCTTATTGTGCCGCATATGCTCGCTCCCGCGATGAGTTGGTCGGCATGCACGTTCGCGAGTTAATCGGCGAGGAATTGTTCGAAACCACGATGAAGGAGCGGATCGACCAGGCATTGGCCGGTAATCTTACCCACTTCGAGGGCTGGCGCGTCTTTCCCGGCTCCGGGGAGCGCCATATCCACTACACTTACTATCCGGTATTCAACGACACGGAAAAAGTGGTCGGCCTGGTCACCAAGGTACACGACAACACCAGGGCCAAACGGTTGGAAAACCAATTACAACAGTCGCAGAAAATGGAGGCCATCGGCCGGCTGGCCGGCGGCATCGCCCATGATTTCAACAACATTCTCAGCATTATCAACGGCTATTCGGATATCTGCCTGTTCGAAATGACCTCGGACAATCCCTACCGTAGCAAGATCGAACAGATCAACGAGGCAGGCAATCGCGCCGCCAGGTTGACTCAGCAATTACTCGGTTTCAGCAGAAAACAGATCATCCAACCGCAACTGCTCGATCTTGCCGAGGAGATCAAGGTGCTCAACCGGATGCTCACCCGCCTGCTCGGGGAAGGAATCAAACTGCGCACCGTTGTCGACGACCAACTCTGGTTTGTTAAAATGGATCGCTCCCAATTCGAGCAGGTAATTCTCAACCTGGCGGTCAATGCCCGTGATGCAATGGGCGAAAGCGGCAAACTGACCATCAGGATCAGCAACCGGACGATCGCGAAACAATACCGGTCCGGGCGCTACGATGTTGCCGCCGGCGATTACGTACAACTCTCCTGCTGCGATACCGGTTCGGGCATGAGCCCGGAGATTCAGGCCCGGATCTTCGAACCCTTCTTCACGACCAAACCCAAAGGTGTCGGTACCGGGTTCGGCCTATCAACCGTCTACGGCATTATCAAGCAGAATAACGGCTTCATATCCGTCGCCAGCGAGGAAGGCAACGGTGCGGTCTTCACGCTGCTCCTGCCTCGCTGTCACGGCACGGACGCACAGATCCGCCCCCACCCTGGAGAGGATTCGGCGGTTTTGCCTCGGGGCGTTGAGACGATTTTGCTGGTAGAGGACGATCACGCCGTGCGGGGGCTCTGCGTTACCATCCTTACAGATCTCGGGTATACCGTTCTTGAAGCGGGTAATGGCAAGGAGGCCGTCGAGACAGTCAAGCGCTTTCATGGGCAGATCGACCTGTTGCTCACCGATGTGGTCATGCCCGAGATGAGCGGTCCTGAAGCGGCAGCCATCATCAGTACCATGCAGACCGGGTTGCAGATCCTGTTCATGTCCGGTTATACGGAAGATGCCATTGTACGCCACGGCGTTCTCGGCAACGACATCAATTTTTTGCAGAAACCGGTGGGGCCGAAGCAACTCGCCCACGCGGTTCGCCGCTGTCTCGACAACCGTTTGCCGCACGCCGCCGACCACACCGACAGATAGCCTTGTCAAATGCTCCCTGTGGCAGGATCGTCGCAGGCAAAGAGGGAATGAAGTATCTTATAGGTGAACCCCCAGATATAATAGTCGTCGATCGGAAATACCGGCCGCGCCGTGCCCGGCAAGACCTCGGTAACGGCGTGGTTGGCACGGTCCCGAAACCGTTCCGTCTCCAACCAGAGATAGGATTCGATTTCCAGGACGGCAGGGCGCACCGTCGGACGGGCGCTCACTTCAAACAGATACGGCTGAACCAGAACGGGTGTCAGCAAACCGCCGCCGGCAACAGTTGCCGGTAAGGTTTTGACCAGTTTTTCGGGTGTCAACCTGATACCGGTCTCCTCGTCGACTTCCCGGACACAGGTCGCAAAGATCGAAGGATCTTGTTCTTCCCGCCGGCCGCCGGGAAATGCAAAATGTCCCGACCAGGGATCTCTGCTGTTTCTCGCCCGGCGCACCAGCAAAATCCGTTCTCCCTGCTCAACACAGCGAATAATCGCGACAGCCGCCAGCGGTTCCGCCGGCTGGAATCCGCCCCCGTCACCGCTGCTACCCCCATTGCGCATACCCGGCTCCTTTCCACACTCTCAATAATTCCCCGATCTTTTTCCGGCAACTGCTCGGAAGGGGTGAACTGGAGAAAATCTGTCCTGCCGGCGATTGAATCTTGTACACAGGCGACTCGCCTCAAAATATGCAGAAGCAGGCCAAACGAACCGTCATGCCGCCCCCCGTTGACGGAACCTCACAACTAATAATAAAAACTATCGCCACCATCGGCAAGGTTGCTTACATCCGCCGGATGCCCTCACCGGTAGGAGAAAAGGCTTTTTATTGAAAATCGGCGGGAGAGGTTTTAACCTGTCCCCCGCTCACTTTCACCACGTTCCACAGGCTGAACTTCCCGGGCTGGTTGGTTCTCTCGTAGGCTGCATCGCGAAGGCCCGGCGGGGCGAAGAATCAGGCCCGAAGGGTGGCGGACAGGCCGTAGCGCAGCAGCCGGAGGGAGAATCAACCAGCCCATCCGACCACGGCGCCAATTTTCATCGTTCGTTGAGGCTCCCTGTCATGGGGGTTACATGAAAATCAGTTTCACAGGCTGAACTCACCGGTCTGGTTCGTTCTCTCGGAGGCTGCCTCATGAAGGCCCGGCTGGGCGGAAAATCAGGCCGCAGCGCAGCAGCCGGAGGGGGAACCAACCAGCTCATCCGACCATGACGCCGATTCTCATTGTTCGTTGTGACTCCACGTCAACGAAATTATTTCAATAGTTCGGAAAGCTCTTCCTGAGTCAGCAGCGACTTGATGCGAATAGTCCGCTCCGGTTCAGCGCGGCGACGATCCACTCCCTTGCGCCGATCAACACCGATGCGCGGGTTGGTCAGGGTTCGCACCCAGGCCATTATCGAACGTTTGCGACCGCTGCCACCACCGCGGGGATCGGAGCGGCGTTCACCCTGAATCCGACGGTCTGGCAGGACGCGACGACATCCGGTTTGCTCTTTTGATTGGACAACGTGCTGCCGATCAGTCTGCTCTGGCATACGACTCATACCTCCGAAACAAGATTCGGCCTCCCTTTCTACCGCACCGTCACCTCTTTTTCAATGATTTCCTTGCATAACCCCCTTCCCATACATCACAACAACCGATGCAACTCGGTAGCGTGTTCGAAATGACCGGTCGGACCTTTCATCTTCCCTGAACGCCGGAAACATGGTACAAGAAAGAGACGAACAGATAGTGATACTCATTATTAATAGTACCAGGGAGCACATCGATGCCATCAGCAACCGCCTATCGCGATTTTCGCCGCGCTATTTCGCGGAGCATAGCAAAAGAAAACATCATAACCGATCCACTGCGCAAGGTGGCTATCGGGGTCGATGCCAGCTTTTATCGCTTGATCCCGCAGATAATCGTCGATGTCGAATCCGAACGTGAGGTCCAGGTCGTGCTGCGCGAAGCGCGGCACCGCCGGCTGCCCGTCACCTTTCGGGCAGCGGGAACCAGTTTGTCCGGACAGTCGATCACCGACAGCATCCTCGTACGGCTCGGCCGCGGCTGGGATCGCTGCCATATCTCCGGTGACGCCGAACGTATCCGCCTGCAACCCGGCATCATTGGCGGCCTTGCCAACCGGCAGCTGGCCCCCTTCGACCGGAAGATCGGTCCGGACCCGGCCTCCATCGATACCGCCAAGATCGGCGGTATCCTGGCCAACAACGCCAGCGGCATGTGCTGCGGCGTCGAACAGAACAGCTATCAGACCATCGACAGCATCCGCCTGATACTGGTCGACGGGACCATCGTCGATACCGGCGATGCGAGAAGCGTTGCCGATTTCCGGCTCAGTCATGCCAGCCTGCTCGGGCAATTGGCCGAACTGCGCAGCACCATCCTGGCCGACCAGCCACTGGCCGAAAAGATCCGCCGAAAATTCAAGATCAAGAATACCACCGGCTACAGCCTCAATGCGTTGGTCGATTTTGAAGATCCCATCGATATCATGACTCACCTGATGGTCGGTTCGGAAGGCACCCTGGCCTTTATCGCCGATACCGTGTTCAAAACCGTCGTCGAGCACCGTTACAAGGCCACCGCACTGATCCTCTTTACCTCCATGGAAGATGCCTGCCGGGCCATTCCCATCCTCCGTGGCCAACCGGTAGCGGCAGCAGAGTTGATGGATCGGGCCAGCCTGGCCTCGGTTGAAGAGCAGCCGGGCATGCCCCCGTTTCTCAAAGGGCTCGATTCGGCGGTTACCGCCTTGCTGGTCGAGACCCGGACCAACGAGAAAGACGAGTTGGCCGGCCAGGTGGCACGGATCAGCGAAAGCCTGGCGGATTTTGCAACGGTAATGCCGATCAGCTTCACATCGATCCCGGCCGAGTACCAGGCCCTGTGGAAGATTCGCAAAGGGCTCTTTCCGGCGGTCGGTGCGGTTCGCCAGACCGGGACCACGGTGATCATCGAGGACGTCGCCTTCCCGACCGAGCGACTGGCCTCAGCGGCACTTGAATTACAGGCGTTATTCACCAAATACCGCTACCACGAAGCAATCATCTTCGGCCATGCCTTCGAGGGCAATCTGCATTTCGTCTTCACCCAGGATTTCTCAAGCCCCGCCGAGGTTGCCCGCTATCGCGACTTCATGGCCGACGTCGTCGACATGGTAGTCACCACGTACGACGGCTCGCTGAAGGCAGAACACGGTACCGGCCGGAACATGGCGCCGTTTGTCGAGAAGGAATGGGGACCAACCGCCTTTGCGCTGATGAAACGAATCAAGGAGCTCTTCGACCCGGACAATCTGCTCAATCCCGGCGTTATCCTCAATGACGACGCCGAAGCGCATATCCACAATCTCAAACCGTTACCGGCCACCCATGCGATTGCCGACACTTGCATCGAATGTGGTTTCTGTGAGCCGGTGTGCCCGTCGCGTGATCTCAGTTTCACCCCGCGGCAGAGGATCGCCGGCCGCCGGGAAATCAGCCGGCGCCTGGCCGCCGGCGCCGGCACAGCGGCGCTGAAACGGCTGGCCGGCAGCTATCAATACCCTGGCATCGACACCTGCGCCGCGGACGGGCTCTGCGCGACCCGTTGCCCGGTCGGCATCGATACCGGCAAGATGGTCAAGGCCCTGCGCCAGGAAGCCCACGGCTCGCTGGCCAATAAAATCGCCGCCGCGGTCGGCTCCCGGTTCGCACCGGTATCCCGGGCTATCAGCCGGAGTCTGGACGCTGTCGATCTTGTTCATCGCTATACCGGCACAACATTTATGGAGCGGGCCTCGTCCTTGGCTCGCACGGCCACGCTGAACCGGCTGCCCCTCTGGAATAGGGAGATGCCGACCGGTGCCCGAAAGATATCGCCGCAATCCGGCGGAAGCGCCCAGCCACTCCAAGTGGTCTATTTTCCCAGCTGCGCCAGTCGGGCCATGGGCGGGCCGTCCAGGTCGGAGAACGAGCGCGAGACACTTCCGGAAAAAACCGCCTCACTGCTGCACAAGGCCGGCTACCAGATCCTCTATCCTGACGACCTCGACCGTCTCTGCTGCGGTCAAGCCTTCGAGAGCAAGGGCTTTGCCGACGAGGCTGACCGCAAGGCCGAGGAGTTGTCCACGGCTCTGCTGACCGCTTCCAATGACGGCACGTTGCCAATCCTGTGCGACACCAGCCCCTGTCTACAGCGGATGCGCCTCACCCTGGACAGCCGATTGAAACTCTACGAACCGATAGAATTCGTGCTGACTTTTCTGATGGATCGCCTGACCTTCAAACAGAAAGAGACAACGATTGCCATCCACCCGACCTGCAGCACGCGGAAAATGGGACTGGAGACGAAACTGCTCGAGTTGGCCCGCGCCTGCGCAACACGGGTCGTCTGGCCTCAGGACATTCACTGCTGCGGTTTTGCCGGCGATCGCGGCCTCAGTTTTCCGGAACTCAACGAATCGGCGCTACACGGTCTGGCCGAACAGGTATGCAGCTGCGAAGCGGGCTATTCAACCAGTAAAACCTGCGAAATCGGCCTGTCTCTGCACGCCGGCATCCCCTATCGCTCGATTCTCTACCTGGTCGACGAGGTGTCGCAACCGAAGTGGCGGTGAAGGCTCAAAGGGTAGCCCCCCGAACTCAGTGCTCTTCACCGCGATAGGTTTCGATCACCTCAAGAAAATCCGGGCCGTATCGCCGACATTTTGCCTCGCCGACACCGCCGATCGACAGCAACTCCTCTTAGGTGAGCGGCTGTCGACCGGCCATCTCCATGAGCGTCCGGTCGTGAAAGATAACAAACGGCGGCACGCCGCTGCGATCGGCAAGTTCCTTCCGCAACCGACGCAACCGGTCAAAAAGCTGCTCATCGGCAACAATTCCGTCCGGGAGACGAGCTGCTTTCGTTTTCCTGCCGACCTGTTCCGCCCGAATCCGGGGACGCGCCATATCCAACCGCTGCTCTCCGCGCAACAAAGGCCATGAGGCCTCGGTAAGCCGCAGTACCGAATAATCACCGACATCCTGGCTGAGATAGCCGCGGTGCACCAGATGCCGGATGATGCTGCCCCAATAGTCCTGACTGAGGTCCGCGCCAATGCCATAGGTCGACAATCGATCATGGCCGAGCCGCACAATTCTCTCCCCGCTTGAGCCGCGCAACACGGCGATCACATGGCCGGCTCCGAATCGCTGACCGACACGATAGACACAGGACAACGCCTTGCGGCTGTCCTCAGTGATGTCGATCATCTCCGGTGGATTGAGGCAGATATCGCAATTACCGCAGTCCCGCTCGGGTTGCTCGCCGAAATAGCCGAGCAGCACCCGCCGCCGGCAACCGAGCGCTTCAGCAAAACCGATCATCGCATTGAGTTTATGCAGCTCGATGCGCCGATACTCCGGATTCATCGTTTTCTCAATCAAGCCGCGGGCCACCTGGATATCGCCGTAGCCAAAGAGCAGCAGCGCCTCGGCCGGCAGTCCGTCCCGTCCCGCTCGCCCGGTCTCCTGGTAAAAGCTCTCGATATTCTTCGGAATATCATAATGAACGACAAAGCGGATATTGGATTTGTCGATGCCCATGCCGAAGGCCACCGTGGCGACGATAATGCGCACCTCATCAAAGAGAAACCGTTCCTGCGCCTCACGGCGCTGCTGGTCGGTCAGCCCGGCGTGATACGACGCCGCAGCAAATCCGGCATCAACGAGCTGCTGACTGAGTTTGTCGACCCGTTTTCGACTCAGGCAATAAACGATGCCGGCCTCGTCCGGACGGCCGGCCAGAAAGGTGCGGAGCTGGTTGAACGGTTTCTGCTTGTCCAGGACGGTGTAACGGATATTGGGCCGGTCATAGCCGGTAATGAAGGACTGCGCTTCCTGCAGCTGCAACCGCTCGATGATGTCGCGGCGGGTATGCGGTTCGGCGGTCGCCGTCAACGCCACGATGGGAACCTGCGGGAAATGCTGCCTCAGGCCGCCCAGTTTCCGGTACTCGGGGCGAAAGTCATGTCCCCATTGGGAAATGCAGTGCGCCTCGTCGATGGCGATCAGGGCGACCGGGATATCGGCCAGGCGGGCCAGGAAATCATCACTCATCAATCGCTCCGGGGCCACATAGAGCAGATCGAGTCGACCGGCATGAAGCTCAGCCAAGACCCGGCGAGCCTGCACGCCGCTGAGCGAGGAATTATAGAACGCCGCCTGCACGCCGTTGGCGACGAGGGCGTCGACCTGGTCTTTCATCAGTGAAATCAGCGGCGATACGACCAGGCCAACGCCGTCCCGGTGCAGGGCCGGCAGCTGATAGCACAAAGATTTGCCGCCACCGGTCGGCATCAGCACGAAACAGTCCCGGCCGGCCAGCAGCAGCTCGATGATCTCCTGTTGCGCGCTGCGGAACCGGTCATAACCGAAGACGCTCTTCAGCGTCTGGTGGATGCTCTGCTCCATAAGATTACGTTTCGGAAGCATGGTAACCACACCGGCGTCAACAGCTGACAGGCGAGGCGGGCACCGCATGCCGTGTGCTCCCGTCCCTCGCCTCTTAGCCGACAAACGAATCCGGCGTCGTTATTGACCGCCCTGCAGTGCTTGGATACGGGCCTCAAGCGGTGGGTGGCTGCGAAACAGGGAGGCCAGCCCCCCTTCTTTGGGTCTGATGCCGAAGGCCGCCATCTGGTCGGGCAAATGGGACGGTTCATGGTGGGCCTGCAAACGGCGCAACGCATCGATCATCTTCTGGCGGCCGGCCAATTGGGCCGCGCCGCTGTCGGCGCGAAATTCCCGCCGTCGGGAGAACCACATGGCAATGATCGAAGCGAACAGGCCGAAGACCAGCTCAAGGACGATGGTCACCGCCATGTACCCGAGAAAACCGAGCCCGCCGCCCTCCTCGTCCTGGCGCAGGACATTGTCAATGATGGTTGCCGCAACCCGGGAGAGGAAAATGACAAAGGTGTTAAGGACTCCTTGGATAAGCGCCATGGTGACCATATCGCCGTTAGCGACGTGACTGATCTCGTGGGCTAGTACCGCCTCGACCTCGTCCTTGCCCATGTTCTGCAACAATCCGGTACTGACGGCAACGAGGGCATCGTCGCGCTTCATGCCGGTGGCAAAGGCGTTCATGTCGGCCGCCTGAAATACCGCAACCTCAGGCATGCCGATGCCGGCCTGTTGGGCCTGGCGACGAACGGTGTCGACCAGCCACTGTTCGGTCGGATTGCTCGGCCGTTCGATGACCTGGGCCCGGGTCGCCTTCTTGGCGATCCATTTCGACATGGCCAGTGAGATGAACGACCCGCCCATGCCGAACAGTGCGGCAAAGACAAGCAGCCCGGACGTGGAGCGGGTATCGATCCCGAGAATGCTCATGACAGTTCCGAGCAGGACCAGGATCGCCAGGTTGGTAGCCAGATAAAGCAGGATTCGCATGGATGCACCTCCTATAAAAGTAATTGTCAGCTCCATGGTAATCACTGCGCCGCTCTATTTCCAGAAGGATCGCATGCGGCTGCTCCGAAAAATTCGACTCGAACGGGATAAAGCCGCCAACGTCAAAGATTGATTCACCTTTTCACCACCCGAGCTCCCCAGACAGGCCGTCGTGCTCGGAAGCGTCGGCAGAAAAAAGTTTCTCTTGACAGGACGACGGGAAGGTGGTCAAGGTGTTACATAATTTTTTTTAGTATTACTACCCGAACGTTTCGCAGCCGGCGATCCGTTCTGTTGTTCTTCCGGCACGGTCCAGCACAATGCACATATCAGAAGGTGTTCTATCCGCACCGGTATTGATCGGCGGCGGTGTTCTCACGGTCATTGGAACGGGGATCGGTCTGCACCGGCTCGACTACGACCGGATCATGAATACCGCCATCCTTACCTCCGCCTTTTTCGTCGCCTCCCTGGTTCATGTCCCGATCGGACCGGGCAGTATTCATCTGGTGCTCAATGGACTGCTCGGCATCATTCTCGGCTGGGCCTGTTTCCCGGCTATCCTGGTCGCCCTGCTGCTGCAGGCCGTCTTCTTCCAATTCGGCGGACTGCTCGTCCTCGGCGTCAACACCTTCAACATGGCGGCCCCGGCCCTGCTCTGTTACTACCTGGTCCGCCCGCTGCTGGCCAGACCCAAAACCCGCGGTGTGGCCGGTTTTGCCGGCGGAGCGTTGGCGATTTTTCTGGCCGCGCTCTGCATGGCCCTGTCGCTCGCCTTATCCGACAGCGGTTTTCTCGCCACCGCAAAACTCGTCGTGATCGCCAACCTGCCGATTATGCTGATCGAGGGGATCGTCACGATGTTTGCCATCACCTTTCTTGCCAAAGTGACCCCCGATCTCATCACCGGGAGCCGACCATGAAACAACTATCGATGTTCCTGTCCATCCTGCTCCTCTGTCTTGTCATCACTACGCCTGGCAACGCGCACAAGGTCAACGTTTTTGCCTACGCCGAATCGGGCACGATCATCGGCGAGACCTCGTTCAGCGGCGGACGACCGGCACAAAACGCCGAGATCTCGGTCCAGGACCGGGCGACCGGTGCCGTTTTGCTGCAGGCCCGCAGCGACGGCCAGGGGACATTTTCTTTTCCGATACCGGACAGGGCGCGCGACGAACGACTCGACCTGCTCATCATCGTGCATGCCGGCGAGGGTCACCGCAATGAATGGCTGCTGACGACCGAAGACTATCTCCCCGGGGAACCTGACACTGCTCCCGGCGGGCAGTCTGCCGCGGCTACCGAACGGCAATCTGCCGTTGCTGTCGAGCTGCCTCCGCAACAAATCGCACTACCACCGTCCTGGCCGGAAGAACAATTGCAGCAGATCATCGAAACGGCCGTTGCGAAGCAGGTTGCTCCATTGAAGCGACTCGTGCTGGAAACACGCCAGTCGGGTCCGGGACTCCGCGATATCCTCGGGGGAATCGGCTACATTGTCGGTATTTTTGGCGTAATCGCCCTGATTAAATCACAGAAAGGAGGAAAGTAATGAACCGAATCGTGACCATTCTCGGCTGTTTAACCCTTTTCCTGGCGGCCGGTGCCGGCGAGGCCCCGGCCCATTTCGGCATGCTCATCCCGTCGAGACCGATCGCCGACCAGCAGCACAAGACGATCGACCTGACCCTGTCTTTTTCGCACCCCTTCGAAATGGTCGGCATGGAGCTCGACAAGCCGGCACGCTTTTTCGTTACCGTCGACGGCTCGCAGACCGATCTGCTCACCGGTCTTGAGCAGACAGAGGTAATGGGCCACACCGGCTGGCAGACCAGCTACACCTGCAAGCGCCCCGGTGTCTACCAGTTTGCCATGGAACCACAGCCCTATTGGGAACCGGCCGAGGATCTGTTCATTATCCATTACACCAAAACCATCGTCGCCGCGTTCGGCGCCGACACCGGCTGGGATGAACCGCTCGGTCTGCCGACCGAGATCGTACCGCTGCTCCGGCCGTTCGGCAACTACGCCGGCAACAGTTTTGTCGGCCAGGTACTGATGGACGGGACTCCGGTCGCCCATGCCGAGGTCGAGGTCGAATTCTTCAACAGCGAGCAGGCGGTGGCCGCCCCAAGCGATTATCATGTCACCCAGGTGATCAAGGCCGACGCCAACGGCATCTTTTCCTTTACCTGTCCCCGCGCCGGCTGGTGGGGTTTTGCCGCCCTCAACGAAGGCGATTATCGGCTGAAAACGGAGACCGGGGAAGAAAAGGGCGTGGAACTCGGCGCCGTTCTGTGGATTCATCTGGACGAGTATCGGCAACCATGATGTTCGAGCAGTTCAGCCAGGGCACGTCGTTGCTGCACCGCAGTGACGTGCGTATCAAGATCGTCAGCGTTCTGGTCCTGGTGCCGGTGCTCGCCCTGAGCCGCAGTCCCTGGACCGTGCTAGCCGGCCTGGCTCTCGGTCTGGTGCTGGTTTCCGCGGCCCGACTCGATGCCAGGAACCTGGTCAGGCGTCTGCTGGTAGTCAACGGCTTT
>JAZBPM010000384.1:0-2600 GCA_036351615.1 Desulfofustis sp. | reverse complement strand
GCTCCCGCGTGAGAAACGCCCCGACAAGCATCTGCTCAGAATCGAGACGGTCGAAGAAACATGGCTCAAAATCATAATCGACGATCAGGAACCGTCGGAGTACAGGCTCTATCCGGGCGATCACATCGAATTGAAAGCCTCCAAAGGCTACAATATTCTCATCGGCAATGCCGGCGGTGTCCGGCTGTATATGAACGACATGCCGGTGGAGGTTGACGGCGAAAGCGGTCAGGTCGTCAACATTCAACTTCCTTGATCCGAAACGGCGGTAATTCCCATGCAGGATGAAGTGAAACTTCAAATATTGCGCGACAGTATCAAGCGCCTGTTGCGGCGGGGTGCCACCCCGCATTTGAAGAAGATCGTCAACAAAGCCCATGCCGCCGATCTTTCGTTAATTTTCAGTACATTATCCGCTGCGGAACGCAAGCGGCTGTTCAACATGATCAAGGACGTCGAGCAAAAAGGTGTTTTGCTCAGTGAGCTGGAGGAGGACATTTTCCTGGCGCTGGTCGAGGATGTGAAAACCGACCAACTCGTGGAAATCTTCGAGTCGATGCCTACCGACGATGTCGCCGATCTGCTGGGAAGATTGGAAGATGAAAAGGCCGACGCCGTGCTCAAAGCCATGAAAAAGGAAGGCTCCGACCAGCTCGAGGGCTTGCTCAAATATGGAAACGACACGGCCGGCGGCATTATGGTGCCCGACTTCATCGCCTTGACCCAGGACACCACGGCCAAAAGCGCCATCGAATCCCTCCAGAAAGAATATCTGGACGTGGAGATGCCATTCTATCTTTACGTCGTCGACGAATATGGAAAGTTGGTGGGCGTCAGTTCCTTACGACAACTGGTCGTCGTTCCGCCGGAGACGCCGCTCAAGGAGTTCATGACCACGGATGTGGTTTCGGTTCGCACCCACATGGATCAGGAAGAGGTAGCCAAAATCGTCGCCCGCTACGATATCCTGGCCGTGCCGGTCGTCGACGAGACCAATCGTCTGGTGGGGATCGTTACGGTGGACGATGTCATCGATATTATCCGACGTGAGGCCACCGAAGATATATTGAAGATGGCCGGTGCCGGCGAAGAGTTCGTGGAAACGAAATCGGTCGCCAAAAGCACGCGGATCCGTCTTCCCTGGCTGTTCGCCAGTGCCGTCGGCGGTGTGATCGCTTTTTTGATCATCAACCAGTTTGAAGCGAGTTTAAACAAATTTGTTTATCTGGCCGCTTTTATTCCGGTGATCATGGGGATGGGCGGAAACATCGGTACCCAATCGGCCACCATCGTGGTCCGCGGGCTCGCAACCGGCCGCATCAGCACGGGTGAAATCTGGACAGTCGTCACCAAGGAGTTGCTGGTCGGACTGATTCTCGGATTGGTATACGGATCCTTGATCGGTGTCGTCGCCCAGCTTCGTTACCGGACGGAAATGCTGGCGCTTTCCGTCGGTCTTGCCGTTATTTGTTCCATGTCCGTCGCCGCTCTGGTGGGATCCTTCGTCCCCATGGCATTTGCACGGATCCGTGTCGATCCGGCGGTTGCCACCGGGCCTTTCGTGACGACGGCCATGGATATCATCAGCGTGTTCTTCTATTTCGTCATCGCCACTACCCTGTTGGGGATTTGATCCGAATGTTCCATGAACGCGTGCGACCCGTGAAATACTCGGGCAGGCCCGAATAATTAATGAATATTTTTCTGATAACGTTCAAGTAATGGCAAGTTTTTCTACACCTGCGATCGTCCTACGGTGTGTCAATTACGGCGATTTTGATGTCATCGTATCTTTTTTGAGTCTGCACAACGGGAAAGTATCCGCCATTGCCAAAGCCGCCAAGAAGAGCACCCGGCGGTTTGCCGGCATGCTGGAATTGTTCTCCATTTTACAAATTGTCTGCACGCCGGGGCGAAGACAATCGCTGGCAGTGCTCCAGGAAGCCTCGCTGATCTTTCCCCTGGCAAATATACGATCGGACCTCAAGAAAACGGCTTACGCCAGTTACTGGGCCGAAATCATCGACCGTTGGTCGGAGGAGGGGCAGCAGCAGACCCCGCTGTACCATCTGTTCGCATACGTGCTCAAGCAACTCGATTCCGATCAGATTCCGGCGGATGTGCTCAGTATTTTATTTCAAATCCGGTTCTTAACCCTGTCGGGACATCGTCCGAATTTGGAACACTGCGGCGTCTGCCGGCGCGACCTGAACGCCTTGGCGCCGCAGGCCCTCCAATTCGACCTGTCCAAAGGCGGTTTGGTGTGCCCCGCATGCAGCGGGACGTCTTCGCCGCCGTTCGCTTTGAATAAGGGGACGATCAAACAGCTGCTGTGGATGGACCGCGAAGCACTGGCAAAAGCAGGACGGGTGCGATTCACCCCCCGCGATGCCGCCGACACCTTGAGTTTTCTTGAAGCCTTTCTTCCATATCACTTGGGCAAAGAACCGCGCAGCCTGAAATTTTTACGCCAGGTGAGGGAGGAGGATTAATCCGTTGCGCCGGTTGGCCGGTTAAGCCGGTTACAAGGGCGATGGGCGGCCGGCGGGTTGCGGGTTACGAGTTGCGGGTTGCGGGTTGCGGGTTGCGGGTTGCGGGTT
>JAZBPM010000383.1:0-2450 GCA_036351615.1 Desulfofustis sp. | reverse complement strand
TCGATAATAAAGGTCGCATCGGGCAGAAAATCGATGATGTCTACAAGAAATTGGCGTTCCGCCAGAAGCTTTTCCTCTACCCGCTTTTGCTCCTGGTTCTTGGCATTGATTTTGGACGCCATGTCATTGAAATGATCGACGAGGATGTCGATATCCTGATACCGGGTCGGTTTGATCTGGGTTGTGTAGTCTCCTTTGGCAATATCTTCAATTCCGGAGAAAATGGTACTGAACGGCGCCTGGACACGGCGGGTGATATAGCGGCTGGCAAAGATGTTGGCCAGAAGCACGCCGGCGATTATCACCAGCGAAAGAACGAGGAACATGACTTGGTTGTTCCATATTTCCTCATCCCCGAAGGTGATGGAAAAAGAACCGAGATGCATACCGTGGCTGTGGATGTCGCGAGAGATATCCGGTATGTAACGGGAAGAGGGACTGCCGAAATCGGACAACAGGATGCCGCTGGCCGTCGACCGCACTTCGATGCCGGCTATTTTGCCTGACGTGAGAAACGCCCTGGAAATTCGCACGGCCGATTCATCGTCAACATTGTAAAGCGGACCTTCCAGCAGGGAGGTCAGTTCATCAGCGGTCGCTACCGAACGTCCACGAAGTTCGGAAAGTTGATACATGGAAAAAAAAACGGCAGAGGCGGCAACCACGACGATAATGATAACCATCGACAGAAAAACGATCAGCAAGCGTACTTCGTTGAGGAGACTCCGTGCCAGATGCGCCATGCCAGAAACCTAGCGGTATTGCTCCAGGATCGCCGCGACGGTGCCGTCGGTCAGCAGATCCTGCAGAACCTGCGCCAATGCCCCAGCGTATCGAATGGATCCTGATTTTTTCGAGAGTGCAAAAAACAATTCGGTCGTTTCATCGGGCTGATACACCGTTGGCTCGGTTTCCTCAACATAACCGAGGCGAGCCCTGTCATAGGAAATATTGGGTTCGGTGCCGATGATCAGATCGAGCCGCCCGAGAGCCAGGACCTGCAGGAGCTGCTGTTCGGTAGAGAGCCCTCTCTTGTTCAGCTTGGTATCTGAGTTGAATGGCTCGAAATAGGCGGAATGAAGTGAATAGCCGATGGTTTTGCCAGACAGGTCCCGGTAGGAGCGGACGAGCGAGCCCTTCCCCTTCTGCGCGAAAAAAACCGGGCGTACCGAGCAGTAAGCGACCGGAACATACTGCATGAACGCTTCACGTTCCTCGGTATGGGCGACCCCGGTAATCATGTCGGCAGTTCCATTGCGCATCATTTCCAAGGCGCGCGCCCACGGGTGGCGTTGAATCGAAATCGGGACGCCGAGCCGATCTGCCACCTGTTTGACGATATCTATGTCTATCCCGCGAAAACCGGAATGGGTCGTGTCGTCGTTGATCCTGAACGGCGGCCACTCTTCTGTCACCATGACAAGTGGCTGGTCAAAAGCTGCGGTCACGGCTGGCAGGACGATACCGCTCAAACAGAGCAATGGCAACACGTGGAGGAAAGCAAATTGAATTCTCAGCTTTTTCATGAGCGCTCCCCTAAAGTGTTAGAACAGAGGAAAAACTGACTCCGTCCCTCCAATCAAAAGAGGGAAACACGCCCCTTATACGTGGGCTGCGGGACAGTTCCAAGCTTGCCGTTCATCAATCCCGGGCACACTCCCTCAGGAGCCGGGGCAGGGCTGATGGTCAGCATGATAGTGTTTGGGCAAGGCGATCGTAGCCGCTGCTCGCCCGGAGCGCGACGCGTCAGTCAAAATAAACCATAAGATAATGATTTAATCGTATAAGGGCAGTGCGTTAAAAGCAAATGCATTTTTCTTAGCCAAGAAATATTCTCATCTACCGTGCATCGACAGGTGAAACCCGTCAGGTATCTGCACCAACCCGCCATGCATGCAACACGTTCCTTTCTCAGCCATAATCGGCTGCACGAACGCGGAGAACCGCGGTCTATCCGCCAGGTCATCGTGCTGGGCCGGCCGCAGCTACGGTTCGCTACCGATCCGGCTCCTGCGCCAGCGCGTGCTGCAGCACGCGGGCGGTGTGACAGGCCCGGCGGGAGGTGCCGTGCTCGATCTGGTGGCGGCAGGAGGAACCATCGGCAACGATGATAGTGGTTTCCGGCTCTCTGCGAACGGTTGGAAAAAGCGACAGTTCACCCATCTGCATCGAAATGTCGTAGGTGTCGGCACCGTAGCCGAAGACGCCGGCCATGCCGCAGCAGCCGGAATCGACGAACTCGACCTCGAGACCGGGAATCATGTTCAAGGTGGAAGCAAGACCGCCAACGGTATTGAAGGCCTTCTGGTGGCAATGGCTGTGCACCAGGACCCGCTTCTTGAGCGGTGCCAGGTTCAGTTGGAGTTTTCTGGTGGTGCAGAATTCTTCGAACAACAGGGCGTGGCCGGCCACGGCCCTGGATTTTTCACCCGGAAGCAGTGAAGGGACTT
>JAZBPM010000382.1:0-9517 GCA_036351615.1 Desulfofustis sp. | reverse complement strand
GGCCCCGCGCAGGCCGATCTCTTCGCAGGTGGTGAAGACAAGCTCGATGGTGCGATGGGACGCCTTGTTTTCCTTGAGCAGATTGATCAATTCGATGAGCGGAGCAATGCCTGATTTGTCGTCGCCGCCGAGAACCGTATCCCCCTTGCTGGTGAAGATATCGCCGTCACGCTTGACCTGGACATTATGGCCGGGTTTTACCGTGTCCATGTGACAAGCGAAAAAGATCGGCGGGGCGTCCGTGGAACCGGTGAAGCGAATGATCAGGTTACCGGTGTCCGAGCCGGTCTGGACCGCCGAGTCGTCTTCATGGATGAAGTCGGCACCGAGCCCGGCAAATGTCTGGCGCAGGTAATCCGCGACCTGTTTTTCCTCGCGGGAGGGACTGCTGGTCTCGGCCAGGGTGGTAAAATAGTCGGCGAGTCGTTGTCTGTTGATGGCGATGCTCATGATGGAGGTTTCCTTATCGGCAAAGTTTCTGCAACAAGACCACGGCATGGCAGCAGATTCCCTCTTCTCTGCCGGTGAACCCCATGCGTTCCGTGGTTGTTGCCTTGATGTTGATGCAGTCGGTGGTGCAGCGGCAGTGTCCGGCCAGCGTATCGCGCATCTGCCCGATGACGGGTGCGAGTTTCGGTGCCTGGCAGACAATGGTCAGATCACCATTGACGAGTTCGAGACGACGGCTTGCTGCCGCCTCCATGACCCGGTCGAGCAGATTGAGCGAGAGAATGTCCTTGAAAGCCGGGTCGGTATCCGGGAAGTGGCGGCCGATATCGCCCAGGCCCATTGCCCCGAGCAGTGCATCGCACAGGGCGTGAGTCACCACGTCGGCATCGGAGTGGCCGTCCAGACCGAGATGATAGTCAATCTCGACACCGCCGAGAACCAGGCGTCGTCCCTCGCTGAAGCGGTGGGCGTCGAATCCGTGTCCGATGCGCAGGGGTGAGGTTTGTGTTGCCATGATCGATTCCGCCAGCAATAGGTCTTCCGGCCCGGTAATTTTGTTGTTGCACTCCTCGCCACGCACCAGTCGGACCGGGGTGCCCGCCTGTTCGAGCAGCGCCGCCTCGTCGGTGACGTCCCGGTCGGCCAGCCTCTCGAAGGCCTCGATCAACAGGTGTTTGCGGGCACCCTGCGGTGTCTGGGCCAGCCACAGGGAGCTGCGGTCGACGGTTGCGGCGATGTGTCGCTCAGCGTCGCCGCGTTTGACCGTATCCTTGACCGGGACGGCGGCGATGGCGGCGCCGGAGGCGACAATTTCCCGGTAGCAGCGCTCGATAAGCTGCGTTGAGACGAGCGGCCGGGCTCCGTCATGCACGAGAACGATGTCGATCCCGTCGGCCACCGCGGCGAGTCCGCAAGAAACCGAGTCCTGGCGTCGGCGCCCGCCGGCGACGACGCTCGTTGCCGGTCCGTTCAGGCTATGTTCGGCCAACAGGGCGGTGGTTTGTTCAATCCGGTCCGCCGGGACGACGACAATGATCTGGCCGATGAATGAACAATGGGTAAACGGCACGATGCTGCGGACCAGAATCGGCGTGCCGGCCAGGGTCAGGTATTGCTTGGGCATGGCCGCGCCCATCCGGGTGCCGCTGCCCGCGGCAACAATGATAACCGCAGCGTGTTGCTTCATGAAGCGTCGGGAACCGTAGTGTGGAGAGCCTTCAAAGGCGGAGCGGGCTATAAGCCGAATTCTGTTCCCGCAAGGGTCATGATCATTTGACTGGGATGCCGGTCACCCGACACCTCGTGCAACCTACCCGGAGATCTCGGACGGGCCGCCCTCAAACATCTCCCTATTTGGTCTTGCTCCGGATGGGGTTTGCCGTGCCTTCCCTGTCACCAGGGAAGCGGTGAGCTCTTACCTCGCCGTTTCACCCTTACCCGATTGCTCGGGCGGTTTGTTTTCTGTGGCACTTTCCGCCGGTCACCCGGCGTTCGCGTTACGAACCATCCTGCCCGGTGGAGTTCGGACTTTCCTCTCCGGCACTGAGGCCGGAGCGATCATGCACCCGCTCCACTCTGAAATGTAGTCCTTCTCGCCGGAAGATGGAAGAAAAAACCGGAATTAATTGTCCTCGGCCTGATGATACAGCAGCCGCTGGCAGGACGGGCATTCCAGCACCTGGTCACCCTTGAGCAACCGGTTGAACTGTTGCGGCGGCAGGTTCATGAAACAACCCTGGCAGACACCGCCCAGAACGTTGACTATGGCCAGGCCGTTGCGCCGGGACCTGAGCAGCTCGTATTTGCGGATCATCGAGCCGTTGATCGCCTCAGCCTGTTTTTCCCGTTTGCCCTGCTTCGTCTTCCGCCCCTTGTTCAAGTCGTCAATGGCGGTGCGAACCTTCTCCCGGGCCTCTTCGACAAGGGCCTTTTCGGCTTTGAGCAGGTTCTTGTCCTCGGTTGAAGCGGCGACCAGTTTTTCCACCTCTTCCATGATGGCAACGATTTTGTCCTCGTTTTCCTTGGCGCTCTTTTTGGCGTCTTCGATCTCCTTGAGCAGGGCGGTCTGTTCACGGCTGGTCTGGACCTGCATCATCTTCGATTGCCGCTCCTTGACATGGGCGATCTTGTCGGACATCTCATCTTCCAGGGTACGCCGTTCCTTCTCGAGCTCGTCCATCCGCTCTTCCTGCTCTTTGATCCGGTTTTCCCGTTCGGCCATCTCGGAAATGCGCTGATCGAGCTCTTCCTGCTCGGCCTTGATCTTGTCGTCGATCTGGTCGATTTTCAAGTCGATGTGCTGCAGTGCTACCAATTGTTCTATGAGTTCGTTCAAGATGCTTCTCCTGTGGGTTAGTGGTTGTCTTGAATCGTTTTCTGCATCCGGACAAACGGATGTGTTTCGGTCGTGGTTTCGTGGACGGTCACCTGCCATCCCCGCTGGCGAAACGCGTCGCGCAGATTCCGGGCGAGACGTTCGACGACCGGCTTTTCGGTGGCGAAATGGGTACCGTCGATTACGCAAAAACCGCATGCTTCGGCCCAGCGTGCGGTATGGTGCTTGATTTCCGCCGACAAATAGAGGTCGGCCCCGCGCCGAAGTGCCTGCTCGGCCAAGTCGGAGCCGCTGCCGCCGCAGAGCGCTACTGTCTGGACCAGTTGCGGCAACGGTCCGGCAGTGTCGCAGGAGGGCAGGCCAAGCACTTCAAGGACGCGGGTTATGAACTCGCTGCCGGTGATCGGTTTGGCAAAGCGCCCGATCCGGCCCATGCCGACCCCATCGCTCGTGGCGTGATCGGCGGGAACGAGGGGGACGAGGTCGATCAGGCCAAGGCGTTGCGCGAGCGCGTCGTTGACGCCGTGTTCGGCGCTGTCGAGATTGGTGTGACAGGCCACAACCGTCAGTCGGGCGCTCAGGGCCTTTTCCAGGAAAATCCCGGTCGGGTCGGCCGTGTTGATCGAGAGCAGGGGTTTGAAGAGCGCCGGGTGGTGAGTGATCACCGTGTCGGCGCCGAGACCGATCGCCTCGTCGAGGAGTTGCGAGGTCGGGTCGAGGGCGACCAGGATGGAAGTGACGCTCCGGTTTTGATCACCGACCAGCAGGCCGACGTTATCCCAGGATTCAGCGACACTAAACGGGGCGATCCCGTCGAGGCAGGTGATAATGTCAGCTACGGTAACCGGCATGAATCACGCTCACAACAGACTGAAAAACCATAAAAAAAAGGTACATCCCGAGTCGGGGTGTACCTTGTGTCTTGCTCCGGCCAGGAGCCTTGTGTTGCTCCCGTCGGTCCGTTCTTTATCGGGAAGGGGATGATCGATGCCCCTTGTTGTCTGCGTTTCGTTTTCTTCGTTTTCAAGATCATGTCGCGGGACTGATCGTTTCCATTGGTGGGCGCAGTAGGATTCGAACCTACGACCGACCGGTTATGAGCCGGTGGCTCTAGCCAGCTGAGCTATGCGCCCTGCCGGGCAGTGAAACTTTTTATTTAAAATGAAGATTCAACAAAAGTCAATAAAAAAATCAGGACGCTCTCACCGGATCGACCGTCGAAAAACGACCGGACGGAAGAGATTCTAAGGATCCGGAAGGCCTGAGCGCGTTGCCATCCTTGCCCGATATGGGAAGGATGGCTATTATTGCAGGTATTCGTCTGTTTCCCGTCCATTCAACCGGGTTTTTCAATATCGTGATCTACGCCAACCTGTTGGTTTTTCTGACCGCTATCTTTCTCTTTTCTGTTGCTTCCGTGCCGGAAACACCGGCTGTGTCGCCGTTTGAATTTCTGCTGATTTTTGTCGGCAGCGTCGGCTTCTACGGTATCATCGCTCGACGGACATTCAGAAGCGCCGGAACGCGCAGTTCCAGCGGCTATTTCCGGGCCGAAAAACGGCTTTCCATCCTGGCGCTGGTAGTGTTTTCGGTGCTGCTGTATTTCGGCGAAGTCAAATATTATCTTTCATTCTTGGCGTTTGGCGACCGTTTTCCAGCCCTTCTCAATGTTGGTGGTCTCGCCCTCTTCCTGATGTTTCTCTCCCTGCTCTGGCTGGCCGGTCGGCGGAGTTACGGCCAGGTGTTCGGCAAGAGTTATGGGCGCGGTGCGTTTATTGCGGCCAATGTCAAAGCCAACCTGCCGATCGTGTTGCCCTGGGTTGCCCTGTCGCTGGTGTACGACCTGGTGGCGCTCGTTCCGTCCACCAGGGTGCAGCAACTGATCGAATCACCGTGGGGCGATGTACTCTTTTTCGCGCTGTTCCTGGTGCTTGTCGTAATCTTTTTTCCGCCGCTGGTGCGTCGGCTCTGGGGTTGTACGAAGATGCCGGACGGGCCGCTGCTCAGGCATCTGCAGACCTTTTGTCGGCGGCAGGATTTTCATGCCGACATTTATATCTGGCCGCTTTTCGAAGGGCGGGTGCTGACCGCCGCGGTGATGGGCATCGTCCCCGGGTTGCGCTATATCCTGTTGACGCCGGCGATCATAGAGACGATGAGCGAGCCCGAGCTCGAGGCGGTGATGGCCCACGAGATCGGCCACGTCAAGAAGAAACACCTGCTGCTCTATGTCTTGCTGATCGGCGGTTTCAGCGCCATGGCCGGCTTTCTCGCCGAGCCGATGCTCTTCTACCTGCTCTCCCATGATGCGGTCTACCACCTGATGAGCATGGATATCGTCCGCCCCGAGACGATCATCGGCGTGATCGGTGGAGCGCCCTTTCTGCTGCTGCTGTTGTTCTATTTCCGTTTTGTTTTCGGTTATTTCATCAGGAACTTCGAACGCCAGGCCGATCTCTATGTGTTCCAGGTGCTGGGTAACGGCCAGGCCCTGGTGGCCGCATTTGAAAAAATCGTCTGGGCCAGCGGGCAACCGAGGGACCAGCCGAACTGGCATCACTTCGGCATCGGCGAGCGCATCGCCCATCTGGAGTTGTGCGAGCGGGAGCCGCACTGGATTGCCCGGCAGGATCGCAAGGTATCGCGCAGCCTGATCGCCTATATCCTGGTCCTGGCATCGGTGGTCGGCCTGGCCAGCCAGGTGCCGACCGAGCAGTTGGCCAGGAACTACGAGGCGAAATATATCGAGATGGTGTTAATGCGGGATATGGAGGGTATCGAGGACCAGGCCCTGTGGTACCGGTTGCTCGGCGACCTGCTGTTCAACCGCAAACTCGAGCAGAAAGCGCTGATCGCCTATAACAAGGCCCTGGAGCTGGAGCAGGACGATCCGGAACTGCTCAACAATCTGGCCTGGCTGCTGCTCACCGGCAGCGACCCGGCCCTGCGCGACCCGGTTCGGGCCCTGCAACTGGCCGAGCAGGCGGCGCGTCTCCAGCCGCGGCCGCATATCCTCGATACGCTGGCCACCGCCTATTGGGCCAACGGCATGATGGATCAGGCGATCGCCGTCGAGCGGCAAGCCTTGCTCGGCGATCCGCAGCAGGCCGAGTTCTATCGTCGCCAGCTGGAGCGGTTCCAGTCGGAGCGCTACCATAACGGTAAGTCGATTGCCGAGTAAGAGTAACAGGAGGAGTTTTGCCCATGCCGTTTCTAGGCGCCCACGAGTCGGTCAGTGGCGGTCTGCACCTGGCCTTTCAGCGAATCGAGCAGGTCGGTGGCGAGTCGCTGCAGATCTTTACCCGTAACCAGCGACAGTGGCGTCACAAGCCGTTGACCGACGAAGAGATCGAAGACTTTCGCCAAGCCCGGGAGCGCCATCCGGAGATGATCGTCGTCTCCCACGGCTCGTATCTGGTCAATCTTGCCGCCGGAGACCGGGAGTTGCGACGCAAATCGATCGATGCGTTTGTCGAGGAACTGCAGCGCTGTCGACAGCTTGAGCTGCCCTATGTGGTGCTTCACCCGGGTTCGCACGGCGGCGACGGGGTAGAGACCGGGCTGGCCCGTTTCGTCGACGCTCTTGACGAAGCGCTGGCCGCCACCGCCGGGTCTTCCACCATGGTCCTCGTGGAAACGACGACCGGCCAGGGGACCGGCCTTGGCGGAACCTTCGAGGAGTTGGCCGCGATCAGAGAACAATCGGCGTACGGTGGACGGATCGGGATTTGTTTCGATACCTGTCACGCCTTTGCTGCCGGTTATGATTTCCGCGACGAGGGCAGCTACCGATCGACCATGGACGAGTTCGACCGGTTGGTCGGGTTGCAACATCTCCGCCTCTTTCATCTCAACGATTCGAAGAAGCCGCTCGGCAGCAGGGTGGATCGGCACGAACACATCGGCGCCGGTCATATCGGCCGGGAGGGGTTTCGACAGCTGCTCAATGATCCCCGCTTCGCCGCTCACGCAATGCTTCTGGAGACCCCGAAAAGCGAGGATCTCCGGGAAGATATCGACAATCTGGCGACGTTGCGCAGCCTGTTTGACCGGTGAGATCCTGCCGGGTGTGAAAGAACCTTGCGAAAATCAAGAGAAAAGTGGACAATGCGCCCTTGTTGAAGGACATGATGTACCGGTACGCAAGGAGATGCAATGAAGATTCTGTACAGTGAGGCCCTGCTCGACCTGCTGGTCAAACGCAAGGTCATGACCAGTGAGCAGCGCACCTTTATCAGTCTGGAGAAGGGTAAACAGCGCCAGAAGCTGATGAAGCAGCACGGCGGCGGCGACCCGCTCGACCGCAATTTTCCGGATTTGATCGATATCATCGTGTCCTACAACCTGCAGAGGCCGGGGACAAGCGACGAGGTGATCGATGAGGAAACGATCATGCGCGCCGTAGCCAAGGAGTTCAAACTGCCGTTCAAGAAGCTCGACCCGCTCGATCTGGACATGAATATCGTCACCAAGACGATCCCGAAGAATTTTGCCATCAGCCATCTGCTGCTGCCGTTCAACGTGGTCGATGGTGTGCTCGAAGTGGCCGTGTATCACCCGGACTCCCAGACGGTCTTAAACGACGTCGAGCAGGCCAACCAGGTCAAGACGCGCCCCTATGTTGCCACCAAGGCGGAGATCAAACGCATTCTCGCCGAATTTTTCGGTTTTCAGACCTCGATCAGTGCCGCCGAGGACCAGTTCGGCTCGTCGCAGGGAGCATCGTCGGTCGATATCGGCAACCTCGAGCGTTATGTAAAGATCAGTTCCAAGGGCATCACCTCGTCCGATCAGCATATCAAGAATGCGGTCAACCATATTTTCAACTACGCACTCGAGCAGCGGGCAAGTGATATCCACATCGAGCCGAAGCGGGAGATCTGCATGGTCCGCTTCCGGATCGACGGCGTGTTGCACACCATCTACAAGCTGCCCAAGGCCGTTCACTCGGCCCTGGTGTCCCGGATCAAGTTTCTCTCAAGGCTCGACATCGCCGAAAAGCGGCGGCCCCAGGACGGCCGCATCAAGGTCGGCACATCCAGCGGCAAGGATATTGAAATCAGGGTCTCGACGGTTCCGGTATCCTTCGGCGAAAAAGCGGTCTTGCGAATTCTCGATCCCGATGTCATTTTCCAGTCGGTGGAACAGCTCGGCTTTTCCAAGCGGGACTTCACCGTCTTCTCCTCGTTCATGCGCGCCCCGCACGGCATCATGCTGGTCACCGGCCCAACCGGCAGCGGTAAGTCTACCACCCTCTATTCGGCGCTGAAGGCCATCGCCACCCCGGAGATCAATCTCGTGACGGTGGAGGACCCGGTCGAGATGGTCTATGAGGAATTCAACCAGATCGCCGTTCAGCCGCTGATCGACGTGACCTTTTCGACGATCCTGCGCAATATCCTGCGACAGGACCCCGATGTCATCATGATCGGTGAGATCCGCGACTACGACACCGCCGCGCACGCCGTCCAGGCGGCCATGACCGGCCACCTCGTCTTCTCGACCCTGCATACCAACGATGCCGTCTCGTCCATCGTCCGGTTGCGCGATCTCGGCCTTGAGCCGTTTCTTATCGGCTCGACGCTGCTCGGTGCCATGGCCCAGCGGCTCGTCAAGAAGATCTGCACGAATTGCAGTGAGGAATTTGAGATCGAAGCGGAAACGCTCTATAAAATGGGCTTTCCGGTCACCGGCAAAGAGCCGCTCACCCTGAAGCGGGGTACCGGCTGCCGGGAGTGCCGCGGTACCGGTTACAAGGGGCGGTGCGGCGTCTTCGAGATCTTTCCGCTGTCCAATCACCTCAAGATGATGATCGCCGACGGCAAGACCACCGAGGAAATGCGTCAGGTTGCCATTCGCGAGGGAATGACTACCTTACGCGAGGACGCCTGGAAGAAGGTCCGGGCCGGTATCACCACCTACGAGGAAGCCATCAGGGTCACCGCCGAATAACCCGGCGGACAGGATACACCAATGAGCATCAAGATCGTCGCCCGCAACAAGAAGGCCTATCACGACTATCATATCGACTCGAATCTAGAAGCCGGTATGGTGCTCAGCGGCCCCGAGGTCAAGTCCCTGCGGGCCGGCAAGGCGAACCTCAAGGACGGCTACGTGAAGATCAGCGACCGCGGCGAGGCCATTTTGCACAACGTTCACATTTCGGTGTACAGTCACGCCACCCACAACCCGAACGACCCGCTCAGGACCCGTAAACTGCTCCTGCACAAGCGGGAGTTGCGCAAACTGATCGGTAAACTCCGGGAGAAAGGCCTTGCCTTGATACCACTCAAGATATACTTTAATGAGAAGGGCAAGGCTAAAGTGGAACTGGGCCTGGCCCGCGGTAAACGAGAGTACGACAAGCGCGCGGCACTCAAGGAAAAGCAGTCCGATCGCGAGATTGAACGCGCCATGCGCCACAACCGCTGAGAGCAAAACGAAAACAGCAAACGAGACGACAAGGCAAAACCACCACCACCACCATCATCAACGAAACTTCAAAAAGGAGGGGGGCGAAACGGATTCGACGGGGATGTGTAAGCTCACTGTTGCATGCCGAGCTTCTACTGGCTCGTAAAACTGGTAGAACTTAAATATAATCGCAGACGATTATAACTACGCAGTAGCAGCTTAACCGCTGTCATACTGCCGTCCCACCGGCTTTCGCCCGTAAGGCCGGATTCGGGGCGTCGACTCAACGGGCTGGCCTGTAGTTGGTGTCTGTACATC